>DATBQN010000557.1:0-4173 GCA_036560825.1 Thermoanaerobaculia bacterium | reverse complement strand
CTCGACTCAGTCTGTGCAGCATGGAGCGTTGCCAGTACTGAGCCGCATCCCCCCCGGCTTCCTCTCTCGCCCGGCGCCTAGTAACCTCCCCCTATGCGCCGACCCGCCGCCTCGCTCGTCAAGGCCCTCGCCGGCCTCCTCGGCCTGCTCTCGATGGCGTACACCACGCTCGATCCCGCCGCCGTCCGGCGCTCGCTCCTCGAGGCCCTGAACGAGTAGCGGGCGCGGGTGGGGACGCCGCCGCTCGCTCTGCAGCCGGCGCTCGAGCGGGTGGCGCAGATGCGGGCGGACGAGATCGCCGGCCACGGCAGCCTCTCCGACGAGCGCGGCCACGAGGAGCGCACCCGCCGCCAGCTCGAGGCCGCCGGCTACCGTGCCCAGGAGTGGGTGGAGAGCGCCGTCTCCTCGACCGACGAGGTGGCGGCCTTCGTGCGCACCTGGCGGCGGCAGAGCGGCGAGACCTACCGGCAGGTGATGGGGCAGGACTTCCGCGACCTCGGGGTGGGCGTCGGCCGCCTCGACGGCGCGCCGCTCTACACCCTCCTCTTCGCCGCTCCCGAGCGCGAGTACTACGCGCGCCGGACCTCGGCGCTGCGCGATCAGGGGGCGGTGCGCGCGGCGGTCCGCGCGCGGGTCAACGCCGAGCGCGCCCGCGCCGGGCTCCCGCCGCTCGCCGAGTCCATCGAGCTCGACCGCGCCGCCCAGCAGCACGCCGAGGACATGCTGGCGCGCGGCTACTTCGAGCACACCAGCCCGGAGGGCGACACCGTCCGCGAGCGGGCGCATGATCACGGCTATCGCTGGCGGGCGGTGGGCGAGAACATCGCCCTCGGGCAGCTCACCGTCGACCAGGCGATGGACAGCTGGATGAAGAGCCCGGAGCACCGCGACAACATCCTCGACCGCGAGTACCGCGACCTGGGAGTCGGCATCGCCCTGGGCGAGAGCCGCAAGGGCTTCCGCATCCTCTGGGTGCAGACCTTCGGCCGGAGGATCCGATGAGCCTGGGATGGCCGCGCGCCGCGCTCGGCGCCGCCGGCGGGCTCTGGCTGGCCTGCGGGCTGGCGGCCGCCGGCGCGGCGCCGGCGGCGCCCGCGTTGCCGTCGCCGGTGTCGCCCAACCAGCGGCCCGCCTCGCGGGCCGCGCTCCTCGCCGCCATCAACCGCGAGCGCGCCGCCGCCGGCGCCCGCCCGCTCAGCCTCTCGCCGGAGCTCGACCGCGTCGCCCAGGCGCGCGCCGCCGAGATGGCCCGCCGCGGGGCGATCCCCGGCCCCGCCGACTCGGCCGAGATCTATCGCATCGAGCACCAGATCGGCGCCACCGGCTACCGGCCGGAGGGGTGGACCGAGAGCCTGACGGCGACCGCCGGCGACGCCGACGCGGTCGTCGCCTACTGGAAGCAGGGGGACAGCTTCGCCGCCGCGATGAGCCGCGACTACGCCGACGTGGGGGTCGGCGTCGCCTCCCTCCAGGGCGTCCCGCTCTACGAGTTCCTCTTCGCCTGGCCGCAGCAGGAGGTCTACGTCCGCCGGATCGCCGGCCTCGCCGACCTGGCCGCCGTGCGCAAGGAGATGTTCGAGCGCGTCAACGCCCTCCGCGCCGCGGCGGGCTGCGCGCCGGTCATCGCCGACCCGCGCCTCAACACCGCCGCCCAGAAGCACGCCGACGACATGCTGGCGCGCCGCTATTACAACCACGTCACCCCCGAGGGCGCCACCCCGCTCGACCGCGCGCAGGAGGCCGGCTTCTCCGCCGGCGTGATCGCCGAGAACATCGCCGAGGGCCAGTTCACCGTCGGCGAGGTGATGGACGGCTGGATGAGGAGCGAAGGCCACCGCGCCAACGTCCTCAACCCCAAGGTGACGGAGCTCGGCGTCGGCCTCGCCGTCGGCCGCTTCGAGGACCGCCTGCGCATCCTCTGGGTGCAGGACTTCGCGCGGCCGGGGCTGTGAGAGAGCCCTATCCGGAAGACACCGGGTCCGCGCCGGCCGATTCGCCCGGCGGCCCGGACCTGACGTACTCCCTCATCTGCGCGTAGCGCGGCTCCATCGTCTCGACCTCGCAGGAGCTGTCGGTCAGCCGGTAGGTCGTGGCGAAGTCCTCGTAGGTGCGCCCGCGCCAGAGCCTCCCCTCCGGGTCGATCGCCACCGAGAGGCCGATGCCGCCGCAGAAGATCCGCGAGCCGTCGACGCCGGTGTGGACGGTGCGCCTCCAGGGCCGCAGGCTCGTGCCCGGGGCCGTGGTGAGGGCGGCGATGTCGCCGGTCAGGCGCTCGAAGAGATCGGCCCGCTCGCGCGGAGCGGCCTCCAGGGTGAGGGAGATCGCCGCGCGGAGCATCGCCTCGCCGGTCTCGTCGGCGGTCGGCGAAGCGCAGGCGGGCAGCGCGTCCGGCGGCGTGAGGGGGTTCATAAATCCGGCGCTCCTCGGCGGCTCCTACCGGCCCCGATTTTACGCCTGGGCGGGCCGAGACGACCGACCCGGCCGCTCCGCTCCCTGACCGTCTCTGGGCTCGATCTCGTCCCTCGGCTCTCTGTTGGAAGACGGCCCCGATCGTAACGAATCGCTGCCCCTGGCCCCCTTAAAAGGTAGGCGCCGCCACTGCGGGCGTCGCCTCGATGCCCGGCCGCGCGCCGGGGAGGAGGAACCATGCCGTTCAAGATCAGGGACCTGATGGTCGACATCGTGCCGGGCCGGGGTGTCGCCGCCCCTCATCTGACCCCGAACATCATCTGCCAGCCGCTGAGCCACTGCCTCGGCCCTACTCACATCCATTGCCCGATCTTCACCTGCCCGTGGGCGACCCTGGTGCAGTGCGGCGGTGGCACTTTCTGGCTGGAGGCCAGCCCGCTCACTCTCCCGGCTCTCAAGCGGGAGCTGCAGGCCCAGCTCGCCCAGGTCGAGGAGCAGGAGAGGGCCGCGGAGGCGGCGGCGAGGCCACAGACCCGCGAGCAGGCGCAGGAGCTCGAGGAGAAGCTCCAGGGGGCGCTCGACGAGGTCCGCAGCCTGAAGAAGACGCTCCCCAGCGCGGGAAAGAAGTAGCGCGGGGGGCCTCCCCCTGCGAATGGGGGAAAGGGCCGGCGCACGGGCTCCCGACCGCGCGCCGGCCTGGATCCCGCGAAGCGAAGAACGCGGGACCGAGAGGCAGACCGGCTGCTCCGGCGCTAGCGCCCCTGGGCCTCGCGGATGAACCTCTCGATCTCGTCCCGCAGCTTCTGATGCTCTGACTTGCGCACGTACATCATGTGCCCGGCCTCGAACTGGGCGATGCGGATGTGGCCGCGGAGCTCGGGCGGCAGCCCCAGGTGGTCGACGGTGTAGACGCTGTCGAAGTAGGGGCAGGCGAGGTCGAAGTGGCCGGAGGCCATGAGCACCCGGAGGTCCGGGTTGTGGGTCATCGCCTGGCGCAGGTACTCGGCGACGTTGAGGTACTGGTTCTCGAAGTCCTCGAAGCTCCAGGGAAAGACCTTGTCGTTGAGCCGCTCATACACCAGGTCGCTCTGGTATTTGAGCTCGCGGCGGATGTAGTCGTTGACCGCCGCGGCGTAGGGGCCGTCGAGCGAGGTGCCGGCGGGGTCGAACTCGGGGTTCTCGCCCGCGGCATCGAGGTCGCTGCCGGTGAAGCGGGTGTCGAGGCGGCCCACCGTCTTGCGCTCGCCGCGCAGCAGCTCCTTGGTGAAGCGGTTGATCTCGACCCGCAGGTTGGCGCGGTCGACGTAGTCGGGCGAGAGGCCGGAGAGGCGCGCCACCTTGGCCGCCACCTCCCGCCGCCGCTCCGCGCTCAGCAGGTCGCCCTGCATGAGCGCCTGGGCGTACTCGTTGCGGGCGAACGACTCCGACTCGGCGAGCGCCTTCGGGAGGTCTCCCTGGAGGTCGGGCGGCAGCTTCTTGTAGTACCAGGCGGTCGCCGTGTAGGTCGGCAGGATCAGCACGTAGGGCATGTCGTTGCCGACGTGGAAGTCCTGGTCCTGCCAGTTGAGGACCGAGGAGACGAGGACGACGCCGTTCAGGTACATCCCGTAGCGGTCCTGGAGGTGCCGCGCGAGGCCGGCGGCGCGGGTGGTGCCGTAGCTCTCGCCGGCGATGAACTTGGGGGAGGCCCAGCGCTCGTTCCTCGTCACCCACAGGCGGATGAACTCCCCCACCCACTCGACGTCCTGCCGGAAGCCGTGGAAC
>DATBQN010000556.1:0-2288 GCA_036560825.1 Thermoanaerobaculia bacterium | reverse complement strand
CGCCTCCTGCACCACCAACTGCCTGGCGCCGATCGCCAAGATCCTCGACGACCGCTTCGGCCTCGAGGAGGGGTTCATGACCACCGTCCACGCCTACACCAACGACCAGCGCCTGGCGGACGTGCCGCACAAGGACTTCCGCCGCAGCCGCGCGGCGGCGCAGAACATCATCCCGACGACGACCGGCGCGGCGCGCGCGGTGGGGAAGGTCCTGCCGCGCCTCGCGGGCAAGCTCGACGGCATGGCGATGCGCGTGCCGGTGCCGGACGGCTCGATCGTCGACCTCGTCTGCCGGCTGCGCAGCCGGCCGAGCGGCGCGGAGGTGAACGCGGCGGTGCGCGAGGCGGCGGCGGGGCCTCTGGCGCGGATCGTCGAGTACAGCGAGGTGCCGCTCGTCTCCTCGGACATCATCGGCAACCCGCACTCCTCGATCTTCGACGCCCTCTCGACCCAGTCCGCCGGCGACGGCTTCGTCAAGGTGATCGCCTGGTACGACAACGAGTGGGGCTATTCGAACCGCGTGGTCGACCTCATCCGCCGGCTGGTCGAGCTGGGGACGGAGCCGGCGGCGGCATAGCCCGCGAGGTCGGCCGGACGGGAACATCCCTTCCGGACGGACGGCGATCATGGCGAAGCGCGTGGGCATCCTCACCGGCGGCGGCGACGTCCCCGGCCTCAACTCGGCGATCAAGGCGTTCGCCTGCCGGATGGAGGACGCCGGCTATGAGGTCGTGGGCCTGCGGCGCGGCTGGGCGGCGCTGCTCAACGTCCTCCCCTTCCACGACGCCGACAACTCGGCGTGGATCCTGCCGCTCACCCGCGCCACGACGAGGACCATCGACCGCAGCGGCGGCACCGTTCTCCATACCTCGCGGGTGCACCCGGCGATCACGCGGGCGGACGCCGTCCCCGCGCACCTGCGCTCGGCGGCGGCGCCGCCCGACGAGCGGGGCATGGTGGACATGACGGCGGCGGCCCTCCGCACCATCGAGTTCCTCCGCCTCGAGGCGCTGGTGGCGATCGGCGGCGATGGCACGCTCTCCTTCGCGCGCCGCCTCCATCAGGAGGGGGTGCCGATCGTCGCCATCCCCAAGACGATGGACAACGACGTCTTCGGCACCGAGTACTGCATCGGCTTCTCGACCGCCGTCTCGCGCTCGGTCGACTTCGTGGCCGACCTGCGGACGGTCGCCGGATCGCACGAGCGCTTCCTCGTCGTCGAGCTCTTCGGCCGCTACTCCGGCGAGACCTGCCTGCTCACCTCCTACCTCGGCGGCGCCGACCGCGCGCTCCTGGCCGAAGTGCCGTTCGACACCGCGCGGGTGGTCGACCTCCTCGCCGCCGACAAGCGCGGCAACCCCAGCAACTACGCGGTCCTGACCGTCTCCGAGGGCGCCTACCCGGAGGGCGGGCAGCCGTTCGAGACCGGCGAGGCCGACGCCGTGGGCCACCGCGAGCTGGGCGGGGTGGGGCGCTACCTCCGCCACGCGCTCCAGGAGCAGACGCACGAGCGCGTCATCTACCAGCGCCTCTCCTACCTCATGCGCTCGGGCGCGCCCGACGCGCTCGACCGCCTGGTGGCCAACAACTTCGCCAACCTGGCGGCCGATCTCCTCCTCGCCCGGAAGACCGGTCGGCTGACCGCGATCGTCGCCGGCAAGTACGAGGCCGAGCCCCTCGAGATCACCGGCCAGGGGATCAAGCGGGTCGACGTCGACCGCTTCTACGACCGCGAGCGCTACCGGCCCAACGTCGTCGGCCTGATCGGGCTGCCGATGTTCCTGCATTGAGTTGTTTTTGCGCTTCGATTGCCTTCCCGTTTTCTAGATTCTAGAATCGCTCCAAGCTTCGACAAGCTCTGGAGGGATCCCTACCCGTGGCCGAAAGGACCAAACGCTTGGCGGCTGTATTGGCGGCCCTCGCCGTCGTCGTGCTCGGATTCGACAAGATCGGCGGCGTCGAGGTGGCTCCGGGTCCCGATCTCGGCTTCTCCTGTTCCGCCGGCCCCCTTCCCAGAGGTCATACCTTGAGCCTCGCCACGGACAAGGGCGACCTGCGCTGCTTCGTCCGTCTGAGGCTGCGCACTCTCGTCGCTGCCCCCATCCCCGGGCGCTTGGGAGCGCATCTTTCAAATGGCACTCCGCTCCGGGTATGGCTCCGGTCGAGCGGCTCGAACAGCGAGTTGGCCCTGTCCATCTATTCGCCTGGACCAGCGGGCGGGAAGTTTCTTTGGCCCTCTGGGGTGTATCTCCGAATCGTGGATCCGGATCACGCGCTGGTGGGCGCCA
>DATBQN010000555.1:0-5565 GCA_036560825.1 Thermoanaerobaculia bacterium | reverse complement strand
CCGGCGAGGAAGTCGGCGAGCGCCTGGGCGCCGCCTTCGTTGTGGGCGGCGTCGAGGAGCACGCGAAGGCCGCCGGGGAGGGCCACGGCCTCGAGCCGTCCGGGCCACCGGCAGGCCGCCGCGCCCTTGGCGATCGCCGCGGCGTCGAGGCGCGGAAAGCCCAGCGCGGCGAGGCGCTCGGCGGCGAGGACGGCGAGGGCCAGGTTCTTCGCCTGATGGGTGCCGAGGAGGCTCGGGGCGAGCCGGTAGCGGCGCTCCCCGGTCGCGAGATCGACGGTCTGCCCGTCCCAGCCGCGCGCGGAGACCGCCTCGATCCGCGCGCGCTCCATTCCCCAGGTCAGATCCGCTCCCAGCTCGGCGGCCGCCTGCGCCACCGCCGCGGCCGGCTCTTCGTCCTCGATCCAGGCGATCGCCGGCCGGCCCTTCCGTAGGATGCCCGCCTTCTCGCGCGCGATCAAGGCGAGGGTCTCTCCCAGGTGCTGCTGGTGGTCGAGGCTGATGGGGGTGATGAGCGATAGGAGCGGCGAGGCGGTGTTCGTGGCGTCGAGCCGGCCGCCCATCCCCACCTCGACGACGGCGAGGTCGACGCGCTCCTCGGCGTACCAGAGGAAGGCGGCGACGGTGAGCGCCTCGAAGTAGGTCGGGCGCTCGCCGCCGGCCGCGGCGATCACCCGCTCGAGGAGGCCGCCCAGCCGCTCCGGCGCGATCGCCCGGCCGTCGAGGCGCAGGCGCTCTTCGACGGTCTCGAGATGCGGCGAGGTGTAGAGGCCGGTCCGGTAGCCCGCGGCGCCCGCCATTGCGGCGAGGAAGGCCGAGGTCGATCCCTTGCCGTTGCTCCCCGCCACCAGCACCACCGGCAGCTCCGCCTCCGGAGAGCCGAGCGCCGCGAGCAGCCGCCGCGGGCCCTCGAGCCCGAGCTTGATGCCGAAGACCTCGAGGTCGTGGAGCAGCTCCAGATAACCGGTCGACACGAACTTTACAACTCGCGTGAATTCAGTTTAAGGTCTCCAGCCGTGGACGTCCGGCGATCATATCTGCGCGCCCTGAGCCGAGCGCTCCCCTGGCTCGCCTGGCCGGCGCCGCTCGAGAGCCTCTATCGACGCGCCAGCTACCGGGTGCGCCGGGCGGCCGACTACCGCTCGCGCCCGGACGACGTCTTCGTCGTCAGCTTCCCCAAGTCGGGGACGACGCTCCTCCAGATGATGCTCTATCAGATGACCACGGACGGCAGCCTCGACATCCCGCACATCGACGCCGTCTGCCCGTGGTTCGAGAGCGACCTCCGGGCGGGGGCGGGCCGGTGCTTCGAGGCGCTGCCGTCGCCGCGCATCTTCAAGAGCCACCTCCGCCGGCGCCGGCTGCCCGCCACCGGCCGCTTCCTCTACATCGCCCGCGACCTCCACGACGTCGCCATCGCCTCCTACCACCACGTCTGCCTGGTGACCGGCAAGGACGAGGACTTCGAGCCGTTCGTGGGCTGGTTCCTGAGCGGCAGAGGGGAGCACGGCACCTGGTTCGCGCATCTCGAATCGTGGTGGCCGCACCGCAACGACCCCGACGTCCTCTTCCTGCTCTTCGACGAGGTGGTGGCCGATCCCGCCGGCACGGCGCGCCGGATCGCCCGCTTCTGCGGCCTCCGCGTCGACGAGCGCCACATGCCGCGCATCGTCGAGCGCTGCGGCCTCGGGTTCATGAAGCGCCACGGCGCGAAGCTCGATCCCCGTCTGCAGCGCATCAGCCGGCGCCCCGAGGAGTTCTTCCGCGAGGGCCGTCCGGGATCGGGGCGGCGGGAGCTCACGGCCGCGCAGCGGGCCCGCCTGCGGGCCGCGGCCGGCGGCTCCTGGCGATGAAGCGGCCTCTCGCCGGCGCCCTCGGTGCTGGGCTGGCGGGGCTCGCCGGCCTCGCGCGCCTCCGCCGCGGCTGGACCCACCGGCACGACGAGCTCCGGCTGCGGGTCGAGCTGGCGCTCCGCTTCGAGCCGCGGACGGACGACGTGTTCATCGCCGGCTACCCGCGCTCGGGGGCGACGCTCGTCCAGATGATGCTCCTCGCGCTCACCGGCGCGGGCGACCTCGGCTTCCTCCACGTCGCCAGCCGCTCGCCCACCCTCGACCTCGAGCTCCTCCGGGGCAACGCCCGCTTCCTCGCCGCGCTCCCTTCGCCGCGCCTGCTGAGGAGCTTCCGCCGCCGCGAGGAGCTGCCGCGCCGGGGGCGGTTCATCTACGTGGCGCGCGACCTGCTCGACGTGGCGGTCTCCGCCTATCACTACGACTCGCTCCTCGCCGGCCGCGACGCGGACCTCGAGCGCTTCCTGCGCCGCTTTCCCCGCAAGCCACTGGGCCTGAGCTGCTCATGGGTCGAGCACCTGCGCTCCTGGGGGCCGCAGCGCGGCGCCGCCGGCGTCCTCTTCCTCAACTACGACGAGATGGTCGCCGACCTCGACGGCACCATCCGCCGCGTCGCCGCGTTCTGCGCGCTCGGCCTCGACGAGCGGGAGCTGCCGCGGATCCGCGAGCGCTGCGAGCTCGGCTTCATGAAGCGGCACGCGGAGAAATTCGACCCCCGCCTGCGGCAGCTCTCGCCGCGTCCGCTCTCCTTCATCCGGCGCGGCGAGAGCGGCACCGGCAGGCGCGAGCTCTCGCCGGCGCACCGCGAGCTCTTCGCCGCCCGCCTCGCGGCGCTCGCTCGCCGGCTGGACGTCGACTCCGGCGAGCCGCTCGCGCGTCTCTTCCGCGCGGAGCCGGAGTAGACACCCGCACCCGATTCGGATCACGATCCTTCTCGCGCACCACCTCGCAGCCCAGCATGGATTGGGAGGGAGGGAGGGATTCCCATGACGAAGCCCCATCGCTTCCGTTCGCTGCTCCTCTGCCGCGGCCTGGCGCTCGCGGTCCTCGCCGCCGGCGGAGCTTCGCCCTGCCTGGCCGAGGAGCCGCCGGCCCCGGCCGCCGCCGCCGCGGCCACCGAGCTCCTGAGCTGGGTGCCGAGGCTCCTGGGCGCGCAGCTCACCTTGATCGGACAGCGGCTGCTGCCGTTCCCCGCCGCCTACTCGGGCCCCAACAGCCTGGTGAAGAAGGGCGACACTCAGGAGACGGATACCTATGGCCTCTACTTCGGCTCCCAGCTGACCCGTCGTCTCCAGTTCTACCTCGACGTCGAGGTGGCGCGCGGTCGGGGGATCAGCCGGGCGACCGGCCTCGCGGGGATCACCAACGGCGACGTCATACGGCAGGGCTCGGCGGATCTCGGCCAGGGAGCCTACGTCGCGCGGGCGTACCTGCGCTATGTGGTCCCGCTGTCCGACGAGACCGAGACCGTCGAGCGCGGGCTCGATCATTTCCCCTCTCCCCAGCCCACCGCGCGGTTCGAGGTCGAGCTCGGCAAGCTCGCCTTGACCGACGACTTCGACCAGAACCGCTACGCCAACTCGACGCGCACCCAGTTCATGAACTGGGGCCTGTTCGACGACACCGCCTGGGATTACGCCGCCGACACCCGCGGCTATACGAACGGGGTCTATCTCGGCTGGGTACGCCCGCGCTGGGCTCTCCGCCTTGCCAGCTGCCAGATGCCGACCCAGGCCAACGGCAACACGTTCGACGGCGACCTGCGGCGCGCGCGGGGCGACAACCTGGAGCTCACCCTGAGCCCCCGAGCGGAGGGAACCATCCTGCGCTTCCTCCTCTACGAGAACCGGGCGCGCATGGGCAGCTACAGGGCGGCGGTCGACCGGGCCGTCGAGCAGGGCGGCGCGCCGGACATCGTGGCGGACGATCGACCCGGACGGACGAAGAAGGGCTGGGGGATCAACCTGGAGCAGCCGCTGGCCGACCGCGGCGAGACCGGAGCCTTCCTGCGCCTGGGCTGGAACGACGGGCGCAACGAGGACTTCGCCTTCACCGAGGTCGACCGGCACGCCAGCGCCGGAGCGCAGGTGGCCGGCGCTCGTTGGGGGCGCGAGAAGGACCGGGTGGGGCTGGCTGCCGTGATCCACGGCATCTCGAGCGACCATCGGGCCTATCTCGCGAGCGGCGGCAGGGGCTTCCTCCTCGGGGACGGACGGCTCCGCTACGGCGAGGAAGAGATCGTCGAGGCCTACTATCGCTTCCAGGCCGGCAGGTGGCTGCAGATCAGTCCGGACGTCCAGTACGTCAGGAATCCCGGCTACAACCAGGACCGGGGGCCGGCCACGGTGCTGTCTCTGCGCCTCCACCTCGAGTACTGAGGAACGAGCAGCCCGGGGTGAGGGGACACGCCCAGCCTCTCATTCGGCCGCCGCCGCGAGCAGCTCGCAGAGCTGGGCGGCCGCCCCGCGGAGCGTCGGCAGGGGCTTGGCGCCGAGGAAGCGCAGGTTGGTGCTGAGCATGGCGTGGGTGAAGGGGATGTGGATCGAGCGCTCGTCCGATGCCCCTGTCCGCGTGATGCACCCGCCGGGTGAGAGGACGACGGCGAGGGGCGCGGGAGTCGTCGTCGGCGGGATCGGCGCGGATCGCGCGGCCGGTGCTGCCGCCCGGCACAGCGATACGACGGCGCGGGACGGTCTCTTCTCGACGGCAGGCTCGTCAAGCTGGGCAGGAACCTCGGGCTCCGCCGTCTCCCCCTGGCCGCGGGCTTCCTGCAGGCGCCAGTGGGTGATCGGCCGTCCGTTGCGCCGCGCCGTTTCGAGCAGGCGGAGCTGGGCGCACGGCTCGAGCTGCTCGAAATGCCGGGTCGCCCGGAGGTCGTTGAGCAGCCGCTCCTCCAGCGCTTTCCGCAGGGGACCCTCGGCGCTCGCCACCCGCAGGAGTCGGGACATGGAGCTCTTCGGCATGTCGCATCGCCGGGCGAACTCGTTCTGCGACAGATTGGAGAGCTGGTAGGCCCGCCGGTAGGCGAGGGCGCGCTCGAGCAGGTGGAGCTCCGCGCGGTCGTCGTTCTCGGCGAGCTGGACGAGGATGCGGTCGGCGGCGGAGATCTCGTCGGTCCGCACGACCGCGGCGATCGTGGCGAGCAGGGCCAGCCGTGCGGCGCGCCAGCGCCGCTCGCCGACGAGGATCATGTAGGGCGTCGCGGATCGCGCGCCGGCGTCCGGGTGGGCGGTGACGACGATCGGCTGGATCACGCGATGGGCGCGGATGCTCCGCGCGAGATCCTCGAGCTCGAGGTCGCAGACCGACGACCGCGGCTGATCGGGATCGGGCGCGATCGAGTCGAGGGGAAGCTCGACGGCGGCACCCGCGGCATGGGCGAGATCGATCATCGGTTTCAAGCCGGATCAGCCTATCCAACTGCAAGTTGAATTTCAACTTGAGCGCGGCGCCATTTCGGGCGCCTACGCGGCTCCCTGAGCAACTCACCATTGCCGGCGGCCAGAGGTCATACACGGCGCTTCGATCTTTCCTTGAGGGATTGCGCAACCAAGGTGTTCGCTCGAGCGAACACAAAGTACGCGGCAATGCGAAAGTTTCAAAAGGAGGCCGAGCGTCGCAATCGACTGGCGACCGGCAGCCCTATCTCGCCGGGATCAGCCGCCAGCCCGCTTCGCGGAAGAGGAGCGCGACCTCGCGGACGGCCGGGCGGCTGGCG
>DATBQN010000554.1:0-4438 GCA_036560825.1 Thermoanaerobaculia bacterium | reverse complement strand
CGAGGTCGGGGCGGACGAGGTTGAAGAGCGCGCAGACGACCGTCGCGACGCCGGTGAAGTGCCCCGGCCGGGAGGCCCCTTCGAGCCCGTCGGCTGGCCCGCCGGGGACGACCGCGGTGGCGTGGCCACACGGGTAGATGGTCTCGACCGCGGGGAGGAAGAGGAGGTCGCAGCCGGCGCCCTCGAGCAGCCCGGCGTCGCGCTCCGGGCTCCGCGGGTAGCGCGCGAAATCCTCGCCGGGCCCGAACTGGGCGGGGTTGACGAAGACCGAGGCGACCACCCGGTCGGCCCGCTCGCGCGCCACGCCGACGAGCGACAGGTGCCCCGCGTGGAGCGCGCCCATGGTGGGCACGAGCCCCACGCGCTCGCCGCGGTTCCAGAGGGAGACCTCGCGGCGGAGGTCGGCCTCCGCCCGGACGGTGCGCATGGCGGTCCGCGGCCCTAGCCGTAGAGCTTCTTGAGGTCCTCGGCCGGGCGCGCCGGACCGCTGCCGTAGGTCTCCTCGGGGGACGGGAAGCGGCCCTCGCGGACGTCGGCGGCGAAGCGCGCGATCGCCTCGCGCGAGGCGACGCCGAGCTCGGCGTAGCGGCGCACGAAGCGCGGCGCGATGCGCTCCTCGAGGCCCAGGAGGTCGTGGTAGACGAGCACCTGCCCGTCGCAGGCGGCCCCGGCCCCGATGCCGATCGTCGGGATGCCGACGCTCCGCGTCACCTCGGCCGCGAGGTCGTTCGGCACCGCCTCGAGGACGAGCGAGAAGGCGCCCGCCGCCTCGAGCTCGACGGCGGCCTCGAGGATGGCCTGCCGCACGTCCTCCTTCCGGCCCTGCACCTTGTAGCCCCCCAGGCGGTGGAGCGACTGCGGGGTGAGCCCGAGGTGCGCCATCACCGGCACCTCGGCGCCGACCAGCGCCGCCACCACCTCCGGCCGCGCCCCCTCGATCTTCACCCCCTGCGCCCCCGCCTCCTTGACGAAGCGGATGGCGTTGCCCGTCGCCTGCTCGAGCCCGAGGTGGAAGGAGCCGTACGGCATGTCGGCGACGAGGAGCGGGCGCTTGACGCCGCGGCGCACCGCCCGCGTGTGGTGGAGCATCTCGTCCATGGTCACCGAGAGGGTGTCGGGGTGGCCGAGGACGACCATCGCCAGCGAGTCGCCGACGAGGACGATGTCGGCGCCGCCGAGGTCGGCGGTCCTCCCCTGGCCGTAATCGTAGGCGGTGACCATGACCAGCCGCTCGCCGCGCTCGCGGGCCGCCATCACCCAGGGGACGGTGACGCCCTTCGTCTCGTTGGAAACCGGGGTTGCGTTTGGACCTGAAACCGGACCTGCCATCGGACGTGTCCTTCCTGGAGTCCCGGTCCCCGCGCTCCGGGGATCCAGGCTCCCGTCGGTCGAGCCCCTGAAAACCAAAAGCCCCTCCGCTCGACACGCGAGACGGAAGGGCTCGGAAGGGGCCGGCGGCGACTCTCCGAAGAGACTCGGCTCGGGATCGGATCGCGATCACTTCGAGGTGTCTGTCCCCGCGATGATTGAATCAAATCGGGGATCAAACCCTCTCGATCGGCCGCCGCGCGCGGCCGGCTGCGGGCCCGCGCGGTCCCCGAGCCCGCCCTCTCCCCGCATGGGAGCGGCGGCTCGCGGCGCTCTCGACTCCGTCTCGGTCCCGCCTAGCGGGATCCAAGCGGCTGGAAGTACTCGGTCCCCTTGATGGGCTTGGCGAGCCGGTGGAGCAGCTCGTCGAAGTCCTCCTGCCGGTCGGGGAAGTTCAGGTACCGCGTGTCCACGACCAGCAGCGGGGACCGACTGTAGTAATGATAGTAGTGATTGTAGGCGTCGATCAACTCGGCGATGTATTCCTCGGCGATGGAGCGTTCGACGTTCCTCTGTCGCTTGCGGATGCGGCCCATGCAGGTCTCGAGGTCGGCGACCAGGTAGATCACCAGGTCGGGCACCGCGATCTGCGGCTCGAGGAGGGCGTAGAGCTTGTCGAACAGCATCAGCTCGTCGTCCGACAGGTTCAGGTAGGCGAAGATCCGGTTCTTCTGGAAGGTGTAGTCGGCGACCAGGAGGCGGTCGAAGAGCTCGCGCTGGGCGAGGTCCCGCTGCTGCTTGTAGCGCGAGAGGAGGAAGTAGAGCTCGGTCTGGAAGGCGGCGCCGGGGCGGTCCTGGTAGAAGTCGGAGAGGAAGGGGTTCTCGACGTCCTCGAGGACCTTCACCCCCTCGTAGCGATGGGCCAGCATCTCCACCAGGGTCGTCTTGCCGACCCCGATCGGGCCGTCGACGGCCAGATAGTGGATGCCAAGCGGGATACCGAGCGAGTCCGGCCTCACACCGCGGCGGCGCTTTCGACGGGAGCGGCGGTATCTGCCGGGGCGCCGGGACCAGCGTCGGCAGCCGGGAGCGGCGCTGCTGCCGGCGCTGTTACCGGCGCTGTTACCTGGTTGTAGAGGGTGTCGCGCTCGACCGGCACGAAGCCCGCCAGGCGGACGATCCGCTCGAGCTCGCCGCGCGACAGGCTCTGCGAGGTGCTGGCGCCCGCCATGTGGTAGATGTGCTCCTCGACCAGCGTGCCGTCCATGTCGTCGGCGCCGAAGCGCAGGGCGACCTGCGCCAGCTTGGGGGTCACCATCACCCAGTACGCCTTGATGTGGGGGATGTTGTCGAGCACCAGCCGGGCGGTCGCGATGTGGCGCAGGTCGTCGCCGCCCGTCGTGTGGTAGACCAGCCCCATGTAGTTGTTCTCGGGATGATAGGCGAGCGGGATGAAGGCGTTGAAGCCGCCGGTGTCGTCCTGGAGGGCGCGCAGGCGCAGCAGGTGGTCCACCTTGTGCTCGGGGCGCTCGACGTGGCCGTAGAGCATCGTGCAGTTGCTCTTGATCCCCATCCGATGGGCGGTGCGGTGGACCTCGATCCACTCGCCGGCGTCGAGCTTGCCGTCGCAGATGATCTCCCGCACCTCGGGGTGGAAGATCTCCGCCCCGCCGCCCGGCAGCGACCCCAGGCCGGCGTCGCGCAGGCGCCGCAGCACCTCCTCGATCGAGATCTTCTCGAGCTTCGCGAACCAGCCGATCTCGATCGCCGTGAAAGCCTTGAGATGGGCGTGCGGGAAGCGGGCCTTCAAGCCGCGGAGCATCTCCTCGTACCACGACATCGGCAGCTCCGGATGGAGGCCGCCGACGATGTGGAACTCGGTGACCGCGTTGCCGCCCTGGTCGGCGGCATGGGCGTAGACCTCGTCGTGGCTCATCGCCCAGGCGTGCGGCTCGCCCTTCAAGGCCGCGAAGCTGCAGAACTTGCAGTTGTAGGTGTAGACGCAGACGTTGGTCGGGTTGATGTGCCGGTTGACGTTGTAGAAGGTCACGTCGCCGTGCAGGCGCCGGCGGACGGTGTCGGCGAGCTTCCCCAGGTGGAGGAGGTGCGGCGTCGTGAAGCAGAGCATGGCGTCCTCGGCGTCCAGCCGCACCCCGTCGCGCACCTTGGCCGCGAGGTCGCGGAGCGGCGCGGGAAACGTCTCGGGGACGAGGGCCGGAATGCCGTCGAGGCTCACGAGCGGAGTATATCAAGCGCGCCCGCGGCATCCTTCACGCCTCCTCGGCCCGCCGCGAGCGCCGGAGCCGAGCCCTCGCCCCTAGCGCCGGCGCGGCACGGTCCCCCTCCGGTCCCGAGCGGGCCGAGGGCTGCCACGTCGAGCGCGTTGCTGGGCCTGGCGCGCACTCTTGCAGCAGAGGACCTTCACAACCGGAATGGGGATGACCATGCGCAGAATCCGCCGTTTTGCAGCGCCCTGCGGCCTGGGTCTGGCCGTGCTCCTCAATCTGCCCGCGGGCCTCGCGGCGGCGCCCGGTTCCCAGGCGCCGGGTTCCCAGGAGGCGCCGGCGGCCGTGGCGGCAGCTCTCTCGGCGGTGCATGCGCCGATGCCGGGGGCGGCAGAAACCTTCGCGGCGGGAGCGCCGCAGATCGTGCGGCGCGCAGCGGGCCGCGAGGCCGAGACGCCGCCGAGCCTCGATGAGTTCCTCGCTTCCCTGCACGGCGGGCAGCCGCAGCCAGCCAGCTCCTGCTCGGCGACGACGACCTGCTTGTGCGGCGGCATCGTCAGCTGCTCGGGCTCGACGTGCTCCAAGGGAGTCGGGTGCTTCGTGGTCTGCGACGGCGTCGAGCACGACTGCCGCGGTTGCAGCCGTCACCCGTGCGCCTGAGCTCGGGGTGACGGCTGCGCTACGGCAACCGCCGTGGGCAACTCGGAGCGAGTCCGCGGAGGCCGACGCCTACACGCAGCCTGAGAGGCTCTCGATGAGCGCGAGAGCTTCTCAAGCGATGCTGAAGACTCTCATTCGGAGCTGGAGGCTCTCACCCGCCGCGTAAGGCTCTCGTTTGAAGCGTAAGGCTCTCATGCGCCGCGTAAGGCTCTCGTTTGAGATGTAAGCTTCTCGCGCGCCGTATA
>DATBQN010000553.1:0-7540 GCA_036560825.1 Thermoanaerobaculia bacterium | reverse complement strand
CACATCCGCACGCCGCCCAGCCCCGGGCCCAGCACCGTCGAGTGGACGGCGATGATGGCCTGGAGCCCGACGTCGGGGTTGGAGCAGAACAGCACGCGCTCGTGGCCCATGCCCGCCATCTGCTGGAAGAGCTCCATCCTCGTCCTTTCGCTGGACCGCGCCGGAGGCGGGCCGGGTTCCGCCGGCCCTGCAGGGCCGAGGGAGAGAGCCAGAATTCTGACGTCCGGGTTGGCCGGTCCCGCAGAGGGAGCGGGCGGCCGCCGGAAGTCTAGCCGATGGGGGAGGGGGCGGCAACGCCGCCGCAGGCCACCGGACGACGGCGGGCGGGGCTTCCGGCGATCAGCGGACGGCGATGCAGATGTCGGCGCCCCCGCCGCCTTCCAGATGTATCTCGTAGTCGGTGTTGAAGGCGCGCTCCTCGCCCGCCGCCGTGGGGAAATAGCTCCAGATGGCGGCCCAGGTGTCGATGAGCGCCTTGGGCATCGGTCCCCGCGCCTCGAAGACCCGGTATCGCCCCGCGGGGACCGTCGTTCCGGTCATCCCCTCCGGGATCACGGCCAGGCTCGTCACCTCGGGGCCGACGATCAGCGAGTACGCTCCCGTGTGATCGCTCTCGTAGCGGGTGTAGACCGCGAGCAGAGCGCCGCCGGGCTTCCGGTTGGGGACCCTCGCCGCCACGTCGTCGCCGAAATAACGCTCCCAGAGCCCGCCGATCCTCGCCGTCGCGGGGTCCATCTCCTCGCGGTTGATGGTCCGCACCTCGATCCCGATCACTTCGGTCTCCGCCCGGGCCTCCGATCTCGATTCCATTTGGATCTCCCATTCAAATGCGCGTACACTCAATTGTTCGCACGCTCACGTGCTGAACACTCTCGAAGAGGAGGGGTCAGCGTGAAGACTCGAAACATCGCGCTCGTCTGTCTGTTGCTCGCAGTGGTCACGTCGGCTGCGCTGGTGGCGGGCCCGGCGCCCGGCAGCGCCGCGGCGGCTGGCGCCCAGCCGTCGTCCGTGACGGTGCCAGGCCCGGCGCCGACCCCGATGCCGGCGCCCCTCGCGGCCTTTTTCGCCACGCTCACCACCCCCACAGCGGCCCCCGCGATTCCGGGGCTGCCGCCGGGGGCGATGCCGGCGACCTGCACGCAGGCGAAGTGCGCTCAAAATCCGGGTCCGTCCTGCGACCAGGTGTGCAACTGCACGCTGAAGGCGTTTTGCAACTTTACCACCTGCACCTTGACCTGCCACTGCGCCCCGCCCTGCCTCCCGTAGCGCGGGGATGACGCCCCTCACGACCGCGGCGTCGCGCCGACGGCCGGAGGGGCGTCGTCGGGCCCGCCCCAGAGCTCGGTCACCAGCATCGCGGCGACGACGAGCGCGCCGCCGATGGCGAGCCAGCGGCTGGGTGGATCGATCTTCAGGGCGACCGAGAGGCCGGCGGCGAGGACCGGCTCGAGGGTGAAGATCACGCCGGCCTCGATCGCCGAGAGGTGGCGCTGGCCGTAGAGCTGGGCGACGAAGGCGGCGGCGGTCGCGAGGACGGCGAGGACGAGGGTGGCGAAGAGCGGGAAGCCGCGGAACTCGCCTGCCGCGGGCGGCGGGAAGGCGAGGGTCGGGAGGGCGAGGAGGGCGACGAGGCCGAACTCGACCAGGGCGAGCGGGGCGACGGGGTTCCGCCGCGCCGCGCGCTCGACGAGCAGCACGTAGACGGCGAAGGCGACGGCGCAGGCGAGGGCGAGGACGTCGCCCTTCCCGAAGCCGGCCGGCGCGATTCCGGCCTGCCCGGCCCCCCCGGCGGCCGGCAGATAGAGCACGTAGAGCCCCACCGCGGCGATCAGCGAGCCCAGCGCGGGCCCCGCGCGGAGCCGGCGCCCGAGGACGAGACCCATGAGCGGCACGAAGACGACCGAGAGCCCGGTGAGGAACGCGGTGCGCGCCGGGGTGGTCCAGAGGAGGGCGGAGGTCTGCAGCGCGAAGCCGGCGAAGAGCGAGAGCCCGATCGCCGCGCCGTCGCGCCGGAGCTGCGGCGTCCAGCGCGCGCCGCGCGCGAGCGGCAGGAGGAGGAGCGTCGCCAGGGTGAAGCGATAGGCGAGGAGATGGAAGACGGGGATGACGACGAGCGCCCGCTGCACGATGACGAACGACGTCGCCCACACCCCGGTGGCGCCGAGGAGAGCGATCCGCGCCAGCAGCCGGTGAGACCTCTCGGCGGAGCTCACTCCCCGCGAGTCGCCGCCGCTGCCGATCGTGCCGGTCGTCTGGAGGCCACGGCGGCGGATTGTAGCAGCGGCTGCCGCGCGGGCTGAGCCGTCCGTTGACGCGGTCCCGCAAGTGCCGTAGCGTGCCGGCACCGAAGCGCGACAACGAGACACGACCGGCCGCCCGGCCGCGGGCGGCGAAGGGAGGCTCGGCATGAAGACACTGGCACAGGCGGGCGCTGTCCTATCGTTCCTGTTCTGCCTCGCCGGCGGGCTGTGGATCCTCGGCCACGTCACCTTGAGCGACAAGAGCGACATGCTCTCGACCGGCATCGGTCTCTACTTCGTCGGCAAGGCGTTCTTCGTCGGCCCCATGCTCTTCGTCGCCGCCGCGAAGCTCGACTGATCCCGCGGCGCCTGCCGCTCCGGATCGGCTCCGCGCCTCACGGGCAGGGGAAGGCGGAGGTGTCCTGGAGCGGCGCGAACGGCGTGCCCTGCGTGCTGCGGTAGGTCTTGAAGGCGCCGGTCCGGGTGTCGGTGACCGTCGTCGTCACCGCGACGTCGGTGAGGCCGCCGGCGAAGACCCAGTAGTGGCCGCCCACCCCGCAGCCGTCGAGCACCTTGACGATCGCCTCGACGTTCGCGGCGGAGAAGAACCAGAGGTAGCCGGTGTCGCCGGTCAAGGACACCGCCTGCGCGGCGCCCGAGAGGCCCTGGGCCGTGCTCCAGGAAGCCGTCACGGCGAAGCGGTTGCCGAGGAGGCAGAGGGTCTGCGGCCCCGCGACGCAGGGCGACGGCGGCACGAAGGCGAGGTAGGTGGGCAAGGAGAGCGGACCGCCGGAGCCGAGCACGTCGCGGAAGGCGCCGGTCGCGCCGTCGAAGCGCAGCACCTGGCTGCTGACGAAGCTCACCACGTAGAGATCGCCGTCGGGACCGAAGGCGAGGTCGTAGGCGCCGTTCAGGCCGCCTGCCTTGGAGGCGACGAACACCGCGCGGAAGGCGCCGGTGGCGCCGTCGTAGCGCAGCACTTGGTCGGTGTCGAGGCTGGAGACGAAGAGGTCGCCGCCGGGGCCGAAGGCGAGGCCGACCGGCCGCGAGAGGCCGCCGCCCCCCGCGGCGACGAAGGTGGAGCGGAAGGCGCCGGTGACGCCGTCGTAGCGGAGGACCTGGCTCGAGTCCGTGCTGGAGACGAAGAGGTCGCCCCCCGGCCCGAAGGTCAGGCCGCTGGGGTTCTTCAGGCCGCCGCTCCCCGCGGCCACGAAGACGTCGCGAAAGGCCCCCGTGTCGCCGTGGTAGCGGAGCACCTGGTTGCCGGGCGGGTGGGTGATGTAGAGGTCGCCGTCGGGGCCGAAGACGAGGTCCTCGCACTGGAAGAGGCCGCCGCTGTGGACGGGGACGAAGTCGCCCAGGTAGGCGCCCGTCGCGAGGTCGAAGCGCAGCACCCGCGCCCCCCGCTCGCTGCAGACGTAGAGGCGGCCGTCCGGACCGACGCGGACGCCGTCCGGGGTGGTCAGCCCGCCGCTCCCCGGCGCCACGATCGCCACCGCCGCGCCGGTCGCCGTGTCGTAGCGGACGACGGCGCCCGGGGCGCTGCTGGAGACCAGGAGCTGGGCGCCCTGCGCCGGCGCTCCCGCGAGGAGGGCAGCGACGGCGGCGAGGGCTGCCATCGCCGAGATGTTGAACGGGCTCATCCGAAGAGCTGGAGCTGAGCGCCGGGAAGGGTGGGGCGGCGGAAGGCGGCGGTCGAGAGCGGGGGGAAGCCGCCGTCGAGGCCGTGGCGATGGGCGGCGGTGTGGAAGAGGGCGGCGATCTGCTCGGCGAAGATCCCCTCGCCGCGCATACGGCTGCCGAAGCGCGGATCGTTCAAGCGCCCGCCGCGCAGCTCGCGGATGCGCGCGAGCACCTTCTGTCTGCGGTCCGGGTAGTGCTCGGCGAGCCAGCCCTCGAAGAGGCCGGCGACCGCCCCCGGCAGGCGGAGCGGCACGAAGCCCGCCGACCGCGCCCCCGCCCTCGCCGCCGCCGCGAGGATCGCCGGGATCTCGTGGTCGGTGAGGCCCGGCACCACCGGCGCCACCATCACCGAGACCGGGATGCCGGCGGCCACGAGAGCCGCGATCGCCTCGAGGCGCTTCGCCGGCGGCGACGTCCGCGGCTCCATGCGGCGCTGGAGCTCGGGGTCGAGCGAGGTGATCGAGAGCGAGACCGCCGCGGCGCCCTGCCGCGCCAGGTCGCCCAGGAGGTCGGCGTCGCGGCGCACCAGGGCGTTCTTGGTGATCACGGCGACCGGATTGCCGAATTCGGCGAGCACCGCGAGGCAGCGGCGGGTGATGGCGAGCCTGCGCTCGATCGGCTGGTAGGCGTCGGTGACGCCCGAGATGGCGATCGTCTGCGGCTCCCAGGCGGGGGAGGCGAGCTCCCGGCGCAGCAGCTCCGGGGCGTCCTCCTTGACCATGATGCGGGTCTCGAAGTCGAGGCCGGCCGAGAAGCCCAGGTACTCGTGGGTGGGCCGCGCGTAACAATACACGCAGCCGTGCTCGCACCCCCTGTATGGGTTGAGCGACACGGCGAAGCCGACGTCGGGGCTGTCGTTGCGAGCGAGCGCCGTGCGCGACCCGTCGACGTAGAAGCGCGTCGACACCCGCTCGGGGGGCGCCTCGCCGCCGTCGTAGTCGGGCTCGACCGAGAGGCGCGTGAAGCGGTTCTCGGGATCGCTCCCGGTGCCGCGACCGCGCGGGCCGGGTACGGGCCTCCCGTCCATCGCCGTCGTCTCCACGGACCCAGTCTACCGCTTCTCTTACGCCTGGGGAATCCCGCGCCGCCGGAGCCGAAGACGGCCTGGGAGCGCCGGCGTCCCGCCGGCTCCTTCCTAGATCAGATTACCGCCGGCGAGACGCCGGTGCTCCCAGGGCAAGCCCCAGGCAGGAGAGGCTTCTCCTCGGAATGCTTGCCTAGGAGATCTCGTCCAGGGCGTCGAGCACGGCCTGGTCGTGGCCGTCGACCGACACCTTCTTCCACACCTTCCGCACCGTGCCGTCGTGGTCGATGAGGAAGGTCGAGCGCTGGATGCCCATCGACGTCTTGCCGTAGAGGTTCTTCTCGCGCCAGGCGCCGTAGCGGGAGGCTATCTTGTGTCCGGCGTCGGCGAGGAGCGGGAAGTTCAGATGGTACTTGTCGCGGAAGCGGCCGTGGCTCTCCACGTCGTCGGGGGAGACGCCGAGGACGACGGCGCCGTGCGCGCGGAGCTCGGGCGTGCGGTCGCGGAAGGAGCAGGCCTCCTTGGTGCAGCCGGGGGTGTCGTCCTTGGGGTAGAAGTAGAGCACCACGGGCTTGCCGCGGAGCGCGGAGAGCGTCACCTTGGAGCCGTCGTCGGCGGACAGGGTGAAGTCCGGGGCGGGGTCGCCCTCCTCGATCCAGGCGGGCTGCGGCGTCTCGGTCTCGGCCATCGTCGTCCTCCTCCGGAATAATCTCCCTGCGATCGGTCGGGCAGCATACCGCAGCGTAAGATTCTCCCGATGGTGATCGTCCGATGGTGATCCTGCGATGGTAATCCTGCGATGGTAATCCTGGAAACCCCGCGGCTCGCCCTGCGCGCCCTCGACATGGAGGACGCGCCGGAGCTCCAGGCGGTCTTCAGCGACCCCGAGGTGATGCTGTTCATGGAAGGGACGCGCGACCTCACGGCGACGCGCGCCTGGCTGGCGCGCCACATCGCCTTCTACCGCACCCGCGGCTGCGGCGTCTGGGGCGTCGTGCTCACGGGCTCCGCCGACCTCGCCGGCTACTGCGGCCTCATCCCGCAGGAGGTCGAGGGCCGCGAGGAGCTGGAGATCGGCTACCTCCTGGCGCGCCGGCACTGGCATCGCGGCTACGCGACGGAGGCCGCCGCCGCCTGCCGCGATCTCGCCTTCGCGCGCTTCGGCGCGCCGCGCGTCATCTCGCTCATCGCGCCCGCCAACGCCGCCTCGATCGCCGTCGCCCGCCGCATGGGGATGACCTGCCGCCAGGAGATCGAGAAGTGGGACCGCCGGATCGAGGTCTACGCGCTGGACCGGCCGGCCGAGCTCGGCGAGGCGCGGTGAGCCCGACCCGGCGCGTCCTGGCCCTTGCGGCGCTCGTCGCCGCGGCGCTTCCGCCGGCGCCCGCCGTGGCCCTCGCGGGCGGCCGCCGATCTCCGGCGCTCCGCTTCGCGGCGGCCTACGACGCCGCGGAGGCGGCGGACGACGCCGCCGCCGAGCGTCGCTTTCGCGGGTTGGGCAACCTTCTCGATGGGCTGATCGTGGCCCGGCTCGACGCCTCGAGCTCGGTCGCCCGGGCAGCCGAGATCCTCCCCGCGCTGCGCGGCTACGTGGCGGCATCGCAAGCCGCGGGGAAGGCGGGCGACCCGCTCCTCCGCGGCCCGTGGGAGGGGCTGCCGAGCTACCGGCTGGCGCCTTGGAGCTCTGCCGGCGCGGAGCGGGCGATCGGCCTCTTCGACTTCGCCGGTCATCCCGGCACGGGGGACGAGGGGCGCGGGCACCTCGCCGTCTACACGCGGACGGCCGCGGGCTGGAAGACGACCGGCGCCTTCGACAGCTCCTTCCGCCTCGCCGCCGCCTGCCTCGAGCGCGCCGGCGTCTGCGCCGAGCTGGTGACGGTCGAGACGTTCCTGGGCGCCGATCGTTACGAGGGGACGCTCCGCACCTGGAGCCTCGCGGGCGGCCATCTCAGGGCCGGCCGCGTCTGGCAGAGGCTGATCGATTACGACCTGGCGCGCCGCGGCGGCGGGGTGGCGATCTCCTACGACGTCCTCCTGCCGCACCTCCTGGGCACCATCGCCGAGCCCCGGATCCGCTACGAGCTGACCCTGGCGGCGGGGGCGGACGGAGTGGCGGCCACCCGGCGGAGCCTGAACCCGTGGGTCGAGGCGATCGATCGCGACTACCTCGCGAGCCCGCTGAGGAAAGCCGCGCATGTCGGTGCCGAAGACCCTTGCTGCGACCCCTGCGCCGGGCGGCCCATCATGAGGAGTGCCCAGGGCGACCTCGCCGCCGGCGCCGGTCAGGCCACGATCGAGGACGGCGGCGTGAGCTGGTGCGTCGAGGCGCGGCGGACCCGGCGGGGGGCCTGGCGGATCGCGAAGGTGACGCCGGGACCGTTGGCGGGAACGGAGCGGTAGATAGGCCGGCATCTTGCAGCGTTTCAGGCTCCAGGGGCCTCGGTCGCCCGGGGCCGCTCGCCGCGGGCGGGCGGTAATCGGGCGGCTTCTCACGTCCCCTGGAGGTGAACGTCATGAAACGACACACAGTTCTCGCTTCGACGATCCTCACCCTGGCGATCCTCCTCGCCGCGTCGCCGGCCCTGGCGCAGAA
>DATBQN010000552.1:0-4123 GCA_036560825.1 Thermoanaerobaculia bacterium | reverse complement strand
GGCGCCGCGGCGACTCCCGGCGGCGGCGCCGGCTGTTGGGCGTGGAGAGGCAGGCTGGCGGCCGCGATGGCGATCAGGCAGAGCGCGAAGATCCAGGGCTTTCTCATCGGTACCTCCTCGTGCGATATGCCGGCCAGCAAGCGCGCCGGCCGGCGCAACACGACCCGTTCACAGCCCTGGATTGTAGAGAGCTTGCGATGTCCCGGCGAAAGCGTCGCCGCAGGCCTACACATGGCGGGCGCCGGGCTGCCTGCGGCGCGCGCGACCGGCGGGCGGCCCTCTCAGCTACGCAGCGCGATCGACGGCTCGATCGCCACCGCGCGGCGGGCCGGCACCAGGCAGGCGAGGAAGCCGACGACGAGGAGGAAGAGCGCCACCACCACGAAGGTCGGGACGTCGAGCGGCCGGATGCCGTAGAGCAGGCTGGCCAGCACGCGGGAGGACAGCGCCGAGGCGGCGATGCCGACGACGAGGCCGGCGAGGACGACCGCCAGGCCTCCGCGCACTAGCATCCCCACCACGTCCAGGCGCTGGGCGCCGAGGGCCGAGCGGATGCCGATCTCCTGGGTGCGCTCGCTGACAGAGTAGGAGATGACGCCGGCGATGCCGATGGCGGTGATGAGGAAGGCGAGGCCGGCGAAGAGCCCGAGGAGCGAGGCCGTGAGGCGCGGCGAGGCCATCGCCTGGCTGCGCACCTCGGCGAGCGTCAGCACGTCGGCGATCGGCTGCTCGGGGTCGAGGCGGGCGACCAGCGATCTCACCTCGGCGAGCGCCGTCATGGGGTCCGACGGCGTGCGCACGAGGACCTCCATGCCGCCGCTGGGCACCTGCGCAAAGGGGAGGTAGAAGCCGGGGCCCGCCTCTTCCGCCAGCCCGCGCTGGCGCACGTCGCCCACCACGCCGACGACCGTCCGCAGCGGCGCCTGCCCCGACGCGCTGCCGTTGATGCGGATCCTGGCGTTGATCGGGTCGCCGTGGGGCCAGTACCGTTTCGCCATCGTCCGGTTGATGACGACGACGAGCGGCGCCTTGTCGGTGTCGCGGGCGTCGAGCGCGCGCCCGGCGAGGACGGGGATGTCGAGGGTGCGGAAGAAGCCCGCACTGGCGATGTGGAAGCTCGCCGTGCGGCCGGGCTCCTCCGCCGCGCCCTGGATGTCGAAGCTGGGGTTCCCGATGTCGCCCTGGAGCGGCAGGTCGCTGACCAGGGCGGCCGAGCTCACCGTCGGCCGCGCCTCGAGCCCCTGCAGGAGCTGATCGAAGAAGCGCTTGGCGTCGGCCGGCGTGCGGTACTTGTTGAACGGCAGGGTGATCGTCAGGGTGAGCACGTTGCCGGTGCGGAAGCCGGGGTCCACGGCGCGCAGGTTGGCGAGGGTCTGCAGGGTCAGCCCGGCCATCACCAGGAGGACGCAGGAGATCGCCACCTGGGCGACGATCATGCCGTTCCTCAGATGGTGCCGGCCGGCCCCCGCCGTGCTCTGGCTCCCCCCTTCCTTGAGGGCCACGGCGAGGTCGTGGCGCGAGACCTGGAGCGCCGGCAGCAGCCCGAAGGCGAGGCCGGTGAGGACGGAGACCGCGAGGGTGAAGCCGAGCACCCGGCCGTCGATGGAGACCGCCGGTCCCAGGGCGTTCACCTGGCTCACCCAGGCGCGCAGGGCGGCCATCCCGGCGGCGGCGAGGGCGAGCCCGGCGATGCCGCCCAGCAGGCCGACGAGGATGCTCTCGGTGAGCAGCTGGCGGAGGATGCGGCCGCGGCCGGCGCCGAGGGCGGCGCGGAGCGTGATCTCGCGCTCGCGGCTCATCATGCGGGCGAGGGTCAAGTTGGCGACGTTGGCGCAGGTGATGAGCAGCACCAGCACGACGACGCCGAAGAGGACCAGCACGGTGGTGCGGAACCCGGCGGAGATCTCCTCGCGGACCGGCACCACGGGCACCGCGAGGCGCGGGTCGGTGTAGACCTCGGGGTACTCCTGGCGCAGGCGCGCCAGGATGGTCGACGCCTCGACCTGAGCCTGGCCGAGCGAAGCGCCGGGCTTCAGCCGGCCCCACAGCTGCACCATGTTGGCGCGCCGGTTGCGAATGATGTCGGGCCGCGAGCGGAAGGGGCAGTTGCTGGTCGGCATGAAGACATCGTCGGTGGACGGGTAGGGCGGCAGCGGCGGCAGCACCCCGATGACGGTGATCGGCCGGCCGTTCATGCGCAGGGACTGCCCGACGATCCCGGGGTCGCCGCCGAAGCGGCGGCGCCAGTAGCGGTCGGTGAGCAGCAGCACCTGGTCGGCGCCGGTGCGCTCGTCGGCGAGCACGAAGTCGCGGCCGAGCCGCACGCCCACCCCCAGCTGGCGGAAGAAGTCGTTCGAGACCACTCCGGTCTGCACCCGGTCCGGCTCGCCGTGGCCGACGAGGGAGAAGGTCATCGAGTGGTGCTCGACGATCGACAGGGTCGTCGCCTGGCGCCGGTAGTCGGCGAGCTCGGGGACCGAGAACTGCACGTTCTGCTGGCCGGCGCCGGGGCGGGCGCCGAGGTGGACGAGGCGGTCGCCGTGGCGGTAGGGCAGCGGGCGCAGGAGCACGGTGTCGAGGATGCTGAAGACCGCCGTGTTGGCGCCGATGCCGAGGCCGAGCGTGGCGATCACGATGGCCGAGAAGACCGGCCGCTTGGCGATCTGGCGCAGCGCATAGTGCGCGTCCTGGAAGAGGGTCATCGTCGGGTCCTCCGGCGGTCCGGCGCCGTTCGCCGGCTCGGCCGAGCCGGAGAGTATCGCCTCCAACCGCCGCCCGATAGTACGCGCCGGGAGCTTTGGTATCGACCGGCCCGGGTATGATCGATCGATGAAGACCGCCGCTCCCGCCCTCTCCGTCTCCCTCGCGGACGTCCGCGCCGCGCGCGAGCGCATCGCGGCGCACGTCCATCGCACGCCCGTGCTGACCTCCCGGCAGCTCGACCGGCGGCTGGGGTGCCGCCTGTTCTTCAAGTGCGAGGTCTTCCAGCGCATAGGCGCCTTCAAGGCGCGCGGGGCGTTCTCGCGGCTCACCCTCCTCTCGGCCGCCGAGCGCGCCCGCGGGGTGGTCGCCTTCTCCTCCGGCAACCACGCGCAGGCGGTGGCGCTCGCCGCGCGCGAGCTGGGGATCGCGGCGACGATCGTCATGCCGGCGGACGCGCCGGCGCTCAAGCGGCGGGCGACCGAGGGCTACGGGGCGCGGGTGGTCTCCTACGACCGCGCGACGGAGAGCCGCGAGGGGATCGCGCGGCGGATCGGCGCCGAGTCGGGCGCGCTCCTGGTGCCGCCCTTCGACGACGACGCGGTGATCGCCGGGCAGGGGACGCTCGCCCTCGAGCTCCTCGAGGAGGTCCCCGACCTCGAGGTGCTGGTCTCGCCGTGCAGCGGCGGCGGCCTCCTCTCCGGGATCGCGGTCGCCGGCCGCGGCGTCCGGCCCGAGCTCCGCCTCTTCGGCGTCGAGCCCGAGGCGGGCGACGACATGAAGCGCTCGCTCGCCGCCGGCCACCCGGTCGAGATCCCGCTGCCGGCGACCATCGCCGACGCGCTGCAGACGACGCAGCCGGCGGAGCGCACGCTCGCCATCGTCCGCGCCCTGGTCGAGGACGTCGTCACCGTCACCGACCTCGAGCTCCGCCGCGCCATGGCCGTCCTCGCCGCGCGCATGAAGCTCGTCGTCGAGCCCGGCGGCGCCGCGGCCTTCGCCGCGCTCCTCCACGGCAGGGCCCCCGGCGTCGCCGGCCGCCGGGTCGGCGTCGTCCTCTCCGGCGGCAACGTCGACCCCGAGCGCTTCGGCAGCCTGATCGCCGGGGTGGAATTGGACTGAAAAGGGGGCGGCCCCGAGCTCCTATGCGGGTGCCGCGGCGGGCTGCCGCCAGGAGCGGGGAGTAGGGGCAAGGCCGACGTCTAGAATCTCACCGCTTCCTCCCGCGCCGGATGCGGGCTCTCATCTTGTAGAGACGTGCGGCCCGCCTCATCCGTGCCCAGATCGTCCTCAGCCCATGACGAGGACCATAGAGGGCGAGAACATATTCGCCATCGGCTGGTGAGGAAAAGGCGCTGAACGAGAAGCCCGGCTCGATTCCCCGGATCGGGGAGAGCGCGCTCAGATCTCCGCTCAACGCGTC
>DATBQN010000551.1:0-5285 GCA_036560825.1 Thermoanaerobaculia bacterium | reverse complement strand
GTCGGCTGTTTCGCGAGCTGGGGTACGACCTGCTGAGCTTCCGCGACGGGCGGGGAGACGGGCGGCCGGCGTAGACCAGCGCTCAGCTCTCGAACTTGATCGGGTCGTGGAGCTCGGCGAGGGAGAAGTTGGCCATGATCTGGTGGCCGTTGAAGTCGAGGACGCGGATGTCCTCCTCGTGCTCGAGGTCCTTGACGATGTTGTCGTAGGAGTGCTCGTAGCGCGCCTTGACCGCCTGGAGGTCGACCTCGTAGGCGATGAACTTGTCGATCCCCTTGTAGCGCAGCTTCTCGACCAGGCGGGGGTCGGTGAGATCGGGATAGGTCGAGAGCACCAGGATGGGGCCGGTGCCGGTGAAGATCAGATAGGCGCGCGGCGCCGCCGTCTGGGTCATCTCGTCGCTCTCCGGGTCGGGAACCGGCATCACGCTACGCTCGGCGGCGCGGCCTGTCAACGCCGGGAGCGACACAACAGCCGGGAGAAACGGGCGTACCATCGCGGCCCATGGCGGAAACCTGGCAGGCCCCGGCGGTGGTGCTCGTGCGCCCGCGCGAGGAGGGCAACGTCGGCTCGGCGGCGCGGGCGATGGCGAACATGGGGCTCGAGCGGCTGATCCTGGTCGAGCCGGCGGCGCCCACGGGCGAGATCGCTACCCGCTTCGCCGTCGGCGCCGGCCACCTGCTCGCGGCCGCCGAGCGGGCGCCCTCCGTCGACGCCGCGCTCGCCCCCTTCTCCCGCATCGTGGCCACCACCTCGGCGCGCGACCGGCGGCTCGCCCTCCCCCTCCTCGTGCCGCGCCAGCTCCCGGCCTTCCTCGCCGCCGATCCGCCCGGCACCCCGACCGCCCTCCTCTTCGGGCCCGAGATCGGCGGCCTCAACAACGACGAGCTGGCCCGCGCGTCGGCGGTGGTCAACATCCCCTGCTCGCCGCGCCAGCCGACGCTCAACCTCGCCCAGGCGGTCCTCGTCCTGGCGTACGAGCTCTACGCCGGCAGCGGCAGCCCAGCGGCCGGGGCCGCCGCCGCCGCCCCCGAGCCGCTCGCCTCGGCATCCGAGATCGAGGGTCTCTTCGGCCATGCGCGGGAGGCGCTCACCCGCGCCGGGTTCGACCGCGACAGCAGCTTTCCCGGCGTCCTGCGCGACCTCCGGCAGCTCGCCGCCCGCGCGGCGCTCAGCGAGCGCGAGGTACGGATGCTCCGCGGCATCTGCCGCCGGCTGCTCGGAGCGATGGGGAAGGTGGGCTGAAAAGAAAAAGCAGGCTGCGGCCGGCGAGCCGCGTCAGTTCTCGTCTTTGATCGAGAACCCGCGGGTGACCATTTGATAGGTCAACGCGGCCATGCAGCGGCGGGCGACCTTGCGCACGCTCGACGGGTGGTAGCCCATCTGCTCGGCGACCTCGGAGGAGTCGTAGCCGAGCCCGTAGCGCAAGCGGAGGAGCGTCCGGCAGCGCGCCGGCAGCTCGTCGATGAGGTTCTTGAGGTCCCAGCGCAGCTCGGCGTTCTCCTGCGGCGCCGCGACCGGCGCGGAGAGCAGCTCGAGGATCGCCGCGTCAACCGAGCTATACAGGTTGGTGCGCCGCTTGCGCCAGTAGACGACGCAACGGTTGCGCAGCGTGACGAGGAGCCACGCCTCGGGGTCCTGGATCTCCTCCCACTTCTGGATGGTGGAGACGAGGGCCTCCTGCACCAGATCCTCCGCGTCGTGGGCCGGAACGCGGTAGCGACCCAGGATCTGCTTCAGCCTGGGGCGGAGGCGCCGCAGCAGTTGGTCGAGGGATTCTCTGACCGGATGTTCGGAGATTGCCATGCGCTCTTTATTGAGAACCAGTTTAATTCTCGCCTCTCGCAAGGGGAGCAATGATACTCCGCCGCGGTGCGCTTGCCCACCCATCGAATCGAACTGGCACGGGATTGACGCCCCAAGTACACACATATGGGGGTGATAGACTTCGCTGGCGCATGACGACAACCACCGAGAGTCTCCCGCAGGTCTCCCATGCCCTCGCGCGGTCGCCGATCGTCGGCGTCGTGCGCACCTCTTCGTACGAGGACGCCGCGCGGCAGGCGCGCGCCCTCGCGGCGGCCGGGATCGAGCTCGTCGAGATCACCTTTTCCGTGCCGCGGGCGTCCCGGCTGGTCGCCGAGCTGCTCGCCGAGCGCGCCGCCGCCGGCGCGCCGCCCTTCTTCGGCATGGGCACCGTCACCACGGCGGCGCGCGCCCGCGAGGCGATCGCCGCCGGGGCCGAGTTCTTCGTCACCCCCAACACTTCGGCAGAGGTGGCGGACGCGGCACGGCGAGCCGGACTGTTCCTGATCATGGGGGCGCTGACTCCGACAGAGGTGGTTACGGCTGCCGCCCTGGGAGCGGATTTAGTCAAAGTATTCCCGCTACCACCGGTTGGCGGAGCGGCCTATCTGAGGACCATCCGCGGGCCCTTGAGCGACATCCCGATGCTCGCGGCCGGCGGCTTTCCGGTCGAGGACATCCCGGCCTACCGCGCGGCGGGAGCGTCCGCCTTCGGCCTCGCCGGGCCCCTCCTCGGCACCGAGCTGCCTCAGGCCGAGGAGCGCCGGCTCCGGGTCGAGCAGGCGCTCGGCATGGCGCGAGGAGATCGGGGCGAGCGGAAAGGCGCATGAGCAACCCGCCTCTCACCCCGCCGCGCCAGGTCCTCTTCGACCCGACGCCCGAGATCTTCGCGACCGACTCGCAGGGCGCCTTCAGCTACCCGCTCATGGTGGCGGGGAAGCCCTTCCTCCCCACCAGCTCGTACGACGAGGTGCGCTTCATCTTCTCGCTCTGGCATCCGTCGGGACAGCGCACGATCGACCTCGACCGCGCCTACGTCGAGCTCCGCGCCTCGTTCGACGCCGAGGAGGATCACTGGACGAAGATCGCCGAGATCGAGCCGGTGGTGCCCCCCTATGCGGGCAGCGACAGCTTCGACGGCTGGATCGTCCTCCCGGTCCTCGGCGAGTCGAGCGCCTTCGCCATCGTCGGCAGCGGCTTCGAGGCGCGCGCCCGCCTGCAGATCCGCGCCAGCGCCTACTTCGTCGCCTGACGGCGAGATCTCTCGTCGAGTTTCCTGGTGGAGCGGCTAGCGGAAGCCGCGGCGCAGCTCGCGCTTGAAGGTCTCGAAGGCCTCGTCCTCCCAGAGGGAGACGACGACCCGCTCGAGCTTGGTGCCGCCCTGCAGGTAGCGATGGATCTCGGTGAGCATGACGCGCGCCGCGCGGTCGAGCGGAAAGCCGAAGACGCCGGTGGAGATCGCCGGCAGGGCGATCGACTTGAGCCCGCGGCGGTCGGCGAGCGCCAGTGCGGCACGCACGGCGGAGGCGAGCTTGCGATCCTCGTCGCCCTCGCCCATGCTGGGCCCGACGGCATGGATCACCTGGCGCGCTTTGAGATGGCCGGCGCCGGTCATCACCGCCGTCCCCACCGGGGTGCCGCCGATCCGGTTGCACTCCTCCTGGATCGAGGCGCCCCCCTTGGCGCGGATGGCGCCCGCCACGCCGGCGCCCAGCCGGAGCTTCTCGTTGGCGGCGTTGACGATGGCGTCGACCTCGAGGTCCGTGATGTCCCCCTGGACCAGCTCGAGGACCGTGCGGTCCATGGTCACCGCCAGCCGGTTCTCGGTCGCTTTTCCCTCGGCCATGGTCCAAATGATATCAGGCGCGGCCGCGACCGCTCCTCCCCGGCGGCCTGACGACCCTAGTGTAGACTCCTGCCCGCCATGTGGCCGGAGTTGAAGGGAGAGCTGGCGCAGGCGGTCCGCCGCGCCGTGGGGGAGCGTTTCGGCGTCGAGCACGAGGCGGTGATCGAAGTCCCGCCGCGCCGCGAGCTGGGCGACCTGGCGAGCCCGGCCGCGATGCAGCTCGCGCGAGTGCTCAAACGGAGGCCGCGCGACATCGCCCAGGAGATCCTCGCGGCGATCGAGACGTCCGGCCTGCCGCCCGCCGCGCGGCCGCTGGTCCGCGAGCTGACGGTCGAGGGCGCCGGCTACCTGAACTTCCGCCTCGACCGCGCCGCCTTCGTCGCCCGCGTCCTCGCCGGGCCGCTCATCTCGGGCGCCGCTTCGACGGTCGGCGCCGGCAAGGTGATCGTCGAGCACACCAACATCAATCCCAACAAGGCGGCCCACATCGGCCACCTGCGCAACGCCGTCCTCGGCGACGTGCTGGTGCGCGCGCTGCGCCGCCTGGGCACCCCGGTCGAGGTGCAGAACTACATCGACGACACCGGCGTCCAGCTCGCCGACGTGGTGGTGGGCTTCGTCGACCTGCGCGGGATGACCGCCGCCGAGGTCGCCGCCCTCCCCGAGCCCTTCGACTATCTCTGCTGGGACCTCTACGGCGAGGTCGGGCGCTGGTACGAGGAGGACAAGGCTCGCCAGGCGCTCCATCGCCGCGAGACCCTGCACGAGATGGAGCTGGGGAAGGGCCCGCGGGCCGAGATGGGGCGCCTGGTGACGCGCCGGGTGGTCGCTCGCCACCTCGCGACCATGCGGCGCCTCGGCATCGGCTACGACCTGCTGACCCACGAGAGCGACATCCTGGCCCTCGATTTCTTCACCCGCGCCTTCGAGATGCTCAAGGGGGCGGGCGCGGTGCGCCTGGAAAGAGAAGGGAAGAACGCCGGCTGCTGGGTGATGCCGCTCGCCGAGAGCGAGGAGTTCGCCGGCCTCGAGGACCCGGACAAGGTGATCGTCCGCTCCGACGGCACCGTCACCTACGTGGGCAAGGACATCGCCTACCAGCTCTGGAAGTTCGGCCTCCTGGGAAAGGACTTCGGCTACCGGCGCTGGCGCGAGGAAGGGGTGTGGGAGACCTCGCACGGCGACGGCCCGGCCGGCCCTGCCGCCGAGCACCCTGCCTTCGGCGGCGCCGGCCGCGTCATCAACGTCATCGACGCCCGCCAGAGCTATCTCCAGAAGATCGTCCGCGCCGGCCTCGCGGCGCTCGGGCACCGGGAGGCGGCCGGCCGCTCGATCCACTTCGCCTACGAGATGGTCGCCCTCTCGCCGGCGACCGCCCGCCTCCTCGGGTTTCTCGAAGAGGGTGGCGAGGACCGGACGCTCGAGATGTCGGGCCGCAAGGGGATCGGCGTCAAGGCCGACGACCTCCTGGACCGCCTGGAGGCGAAGAGCCGCGAGGAGATCGCGAGCCGCAACCGCGACCTCGCCCCCGAGACTCTCGACGTCCTGGCGCACGAGATCGCCACGGCGGCCGTCCGCTTCTTCATGGTCAAGGCGACGACCAACCGCGTCATCGCCTTCGACTTCGACGAGG
>DATBQN010000550.1:0-4049 GCA_036560825.1 Thermoanaerobaculia bacterium | reverse complement strand
GGTGCGCGTTCAACCGCCGCGCGCCGTCGCGGATCTCGCGCCGCTCCATGACGCCCTCGCGCCGGGCCGGCTCGCGGTGGCCGCCGTGGTCGCTCTCGTCGCGAGCGCCGTCTTCGCAATCCGGCTCGCCCGGCATGTGCGCGCCGGCACCTCGCCGGGCGCAGCGGTGCTCGTGGCGCCCTTTCTTGTCGTCTTCCTCGCCATCCAGATTTTCGGAAAAGCCGCCGTCGATCCGGTCAAGAACCTCCACGGGCTGACCGCGGCGATCGCGCGCCTCGCGCCCGGCCCCGGTCCGGTGCCGCTCTACGTGCCGGCCGGCGCGCCGACCGACTCGATCCTCGGCATCCTCGACTTCGACCTCGGCCGCCGCCCGCTGCGTCTCTCGATGCCGGGCGAGGTGGCGGCCTTCTTCGCCTCCCATCCCGGCGGGGCCCTGGCGCTGAGCGTCGAGGCCGCCCGGCGCCTGCCGCCCGGCCTCCGCGCGCACCTCGACCTCGTCTACGACGAGACCGGGCGCAGGGCGTCGCCCTGGGCGGTCGCCGAGTGGCGGCCGTAGGCCGCCGTCCTCCTAGATCCCGGCCAGCCAGGGATACCCCTGGTCCTCCCAGTAGCCTCCCGGACGCTCGGCGGTGAAGGTCATCGCGGACAGGTACTTGGTGAGCTTGTAGCCCAGCTTGACCGGCGAGTAGAGGCGCAGCGGCGCGCCGTGCGCGGGCTCGAGCGGGCGGTCGTTCCAGGCGTAGGCGAGGATGGTCTGCGGGTGCATGGCGCTCTTCATGTCCCAGCCGTTCGAGTAGTTGTCGTCGAAGGTGTCGAAGCGGATGTAGCGGGCCTCCGGCTTCGGCTCGACCATGGCGATCACCGAGGCGAGCGGCGCCCCCGTCCAGGTGCCGATCGCCGTCCACCCCTCGACGCAATGATGCTTGACCGTATAGGTGATGCGAGGGAGCGTCTGGATCACCTCGAGCGCCAGGTTGGCCGGCTTGGCGACCAGCCCCCCGACCTCGAGCAGCCAGCTCTCGGGATCGTCGAGGGTGGGAAGGGGCCGGCTGATCGAGTAGGCCGGGAAGCTCGGCTCCGGGGTGCGCGCGCTCCGCGGGTACTGGGGAGCGAGCCGCCCGTCGGAGAGGAAGACCTTCTCCCCCACCCAGTCATTGAGGCGCGAGACCCGCCCCAGGGTGGGCCCCAGCACCTTCCCGCCGTCCCAGCCGCAGGCGGCGGCGAGCGAGGCCGGGCCGGCGACGAGACCGAGGCGGAAGAGGTCGCGGCGCGACAGATGGCGGTCGTCAGTCATGGCTCGGGAACCTCCCCCGGTACCAGCCGGTGATCATGGAGCGCAGCGACGCCGGATCGACGAGGAAGACGAGCGCCACGTGGACCAGGGTGAAGGCGACGAACAGCCACACCGCCCAGAAGTGCCAGTAGCGGGCGAGCTCGTAGCCGCCGAAGAGCGCCGTCAGCCAGCGGAGCTGGGTCGGCTTGTAGATGGCGAAGCCGGTGGCGACCGAGAGCGCGCCGAGCAGGAAGATGAAGTTGTAGGCCGCTTTCTGCAGGGCGTTGTGCTTGCCCTGCGGCGGATGCACCTTGCGCAGGCGGAGGTAGTAGAGCTGCATCTGCCAGGCGCGCGGCACGTCGCTCGGCCGGAAGAGGAGCGGGCGCCATTCGCCCGAGACGATGAGGTAGGTCAGATAGACGAGGCCGGTGAGGACGAACGGCCAGGCGAGCGCGAAGTGCCAGTTGAGGCCGCCGGCGAGCCAGCCGCCCAGCGTCACCGCGTGGGGGAGCGCCTTGCCGTCGAGCGGGTTCGGGTAGTAGCGGTGCCCGCGCGGCCCGAAGTGGGTGAAGGCGCCGTAGATCTGCAGGCCGCTCGCGATCATCCCGAAGAGCAGCACGGCGCTGGCCCAGTGGGTCACCCGCACGAGCCAGTGATGGCGCTTGACGAGGGGGCGCGCGGCGGGCGCCGCGACCTCGACGCGAGGCGCGGGGGCGGCCGGCGGCGACGGCACGGCGGCCGGCGGCGACGGAGCGGCCGGCGGTGGCGCGGGGGCGACCGGCACCGGTGCGGGGGCACTTGGCAGCGGCACGGCGCCCGGCGGCGCAGGGACGTCGTTCATGGACGATCTCCTGGCAGTGCAGCAGTCATTGGCGTGCGATCGAACAGTACTACACCCCCTCGCCGGACCGGCTTTGCGATCGGCGACCCTCCTTTCTACGCCGCCCGACGGGCCGGCGGTTCAACGACGCCAGTCGTGATCCGCTTTCGCTGTTGCGCGCCTTCGCTGTCTACCTAAGGTGTCGGGCGCACGCGCCTTTGGCGCTCGACACCCCGTATAGAGAAACCATGCACGCGAGGTGGACATGAACGAAGAGACCGGACATCGCATCCTTCTGGGCGGGCTGGGCGGCGACTCGCACAGCGTCGGGCTCCACATCCTGCAGTGGGCGCTCGCCGGCAGCGGTTATCGCGTCGACTTCCTGGGCACCCAGAACACCCTCGACGATTTCACCCGCCGGGCGCCCGGCTACGACGCCGTCATGATCTCCAACATGGACGGCCATGCCGAGCACTACCTGCGCCAGTTCTCGCCGCCGAAGACGGACGGGCGGCCGCGCTGGTACCTGGGCGGGAACCTGACGATCGACGAGGGCGAGGGATACGAGGAGCAGTTCCGGCGCCAGGGCTTCGACCGCGTCTACGTCAAGTTCGTCGAGCTGGCGACGATCCTCGAGGCGCTCAAGCGCGACCTGCGCGACGTCCGCGCCTCCGCCATCGCTGCCCGCCGCGCTCCCCTCGCCCGCATCCCCGAGGCCGACTTCCTAAAAGAGCGCGAGCAGGTGCTCGCCACCTGGGAGACCGGCGCCGAGGCGGCCGACCTCGACGCCAACGCCCGCTTCCTCGCCCGCCAGCCGTCGTTTCCGGCCCTCCTCGCCGAGGCCGAGGCCGGGCGCCGGCCGATCGTCATCCAGCCGCGCTCCGGCGTGCCGGGGATCGCCGAGCAGACCGAGCTGCTGCGCCGCTTCCGCGACGCCGGCGCGCCGGGCCTCTCGTTCCAGGTCGACTCGCTCACCCGCAACAACCGCTATGCCGACGCCGGCCGCGGCATCGCCGAGAGCGCGCGCACCGGCCGCGCGGTGTTGAACGGCCTGCCGCTCATCAACCACGGCGTCGGCGCGCTGCGCAAGATGATCGAGGACGTCGGCACGCCGATCCAGACGCGGCACAGCACGCGCGACTCGCGGCTCCTGGCCGAGATCTCCTACGCCGGCGGCGCCACCGGCTTCGAGGGCGGCCCGATCTGCTACAACGTCCCCTACTGGAAGGATTTCCCGCTGCGCGAGGCGATCTCCCGCTGGCGCTACGTCGACCGCCTGACCGGCCTCTACGCCGAGCGTTACGGCATCGTCCTCGACCGCGAGTTCTTCGGCACCCTGACGGCGACCCTGGTGCCGCCGGCGATCGCCATCGTGAGCAACCTGGCGGAGGCGGTGCTCGCCGCCGAGCAGGGCGTCAAGTGCGTGTCGCTCGCCTACGCCGAGCAGGGGAACCGCGCGCAGGACATCGCCACCCTGCGGGTGATGGTGGACACGGCGTGCGAGGTGCTCGAGGACCTCGGCTACGGCGACGTCGCCGTGCACAGCGTCTTCCACCAGTACATGGCCGCCTTCCCGCCCTCCGAGCAGCGCTCCGAGGAGCTCATCTTCGCCTCCGCGGTGACCGCGGGGATGGCGGGCGCCACCCGCATCATCATCAAGACGCCGGCCGAGTCGCGCCAGATCCCCACCGTCGACGACAACCTGCGCGGCCTCGAGCTGGCGCGGCTGGGCGTCGAGGCGGCGCGCGGCCGCCGGGTGCCCGAGGCGGCGGTCCTCCAGGAGGCGCGCATCCTGCGCCGGGAGGTGTTGGGGATCTGGAGGAGCCTCCTCGACTGCGGGCGCGGCGATGTCGCGACGGGGGTCGTGCGCGGCTTCGACCTCGGCTTGATCGACGTCCCCTTCGCCCCCAGCGTGTACAACCGCGGCGAGACGCTCACCGCCCGCGACCTCCAGGG
>DATBQN010000549.1:0-6476 GCA_036560825.1 Thermoanaerobaculia bacterium | reverse complement strand
GAGGAGCCGGCTCTCCTCGAAGTTCTTCGAGCCGACGACGACGCGCTCGGCGGCGGCGAGCGGGAGGGCGGGGGAGAGGGCCGCGAGGAGGAAGGCGAGGGCGAATGCACCGACGCTCGGGCGCACTAGCAACGCTCCTCGCGACGGCTGCTTCCCAATGGGGTCACGTCTCTGCCGCGGGTTCCTTCCCCCTGGGAGGGGGAGGGTTGGGGACGGGGGAAGGGCAGGATGGGGGCGGCTGGCGTCGAGAGAGCCGCCGAACCCGCCCCCCTCCTGTCCTCCCCCCTGTCCCAACCGCCGCCCCCCCAGGGGGGAGGAACGCGAGATCCACCCTCGTTCCAATCTCACGCTCGTCGGCTTGAGTTGCCCATGAGTCTTCGGCGCGAAACGGCCGACGTTGGATGGACGCCGCCTTGCTAGCTCAGCTCGCCGCATCGTCGTCCCCTCCCATCCGCGCGTCGTCGAGCCCCACGGCGAGCGCCAGGAGGCGCCGCACGTAGCCTAGCTCCGGATGAGCGCGCAGCGCCGCCGGGGTGTCGAGCTGCAGCAGGCGCCCGCCCTGGAGGACGCCGATGCGGTCGGCGAGCCGGAAGGCCTCGGCGAGGTCGTGGGTCACCAGGACCATGGTCTTCCCCAGCCGGCGCTTGAGATCGAGGAACTCGCGGTGGAGCTCGGCGCGGGTGAGGGCGTCGAGGGCGCCGAACGGCTCGTCGAGGAGGACGGTCGCGGGGTCGCCGGCGAGGGCGCGGGCGAAGGCCACCCGCTGGCGCTGGCCGCCGGAGAGCTCGGCGGGGTAGCGCGCGCCATGGAGAGCGGGGTCGAGCCCGACGAGCGCCAGCATCTCCTGCGCCCGCGCCCGCCGCCGCTCGCGCTCCCAGCCGAGGAGCCGCGGCACCAGCTCGACGTTCGCCGCCGCCGTCCAGTGGGGGAGGAGGCCGCCGTCCTGCGGCACATAGCCGATCCGCCGGCGCAGCGCGATGGGGTCGAGCTCGGCGGCGCGCCGGCCCTCCACCCAGACCTCGCCCGCGGTGGGCTCGGCCATGCGGTTGAAGAGACGGAGGAGGGTCGTCTTCCCCGAGCCGCTCTCGCCGACGAGCGCCAGGGTCTCTCCCGGAGCCACTTCGAAGTCCACGCCGGCGAGGGCCGCCGTGCCGTCGGGATAGCGCTTCTCGACCCCGCGCACGGCGAGGGCTCCGACGGTTGGCGCGCTCACCCGAGAGGACTCCGGCCGAAGGGTCTCATCGGCGCGCAGTCTATCGCCGCGGTTTGTACGCCCGCCGATTCGTTGACCGTCCGGTCAGTCGCCGGTAGGGTAAGGACCATGTCGCCCCGCGGGGAGGAGCTCAACCGGAGCCTCCGCGACCGCTCGCGGAGGAACATCCTCGCGGCCGCCCTGCGGCTCTTCGCCGAGCGGGGCTTCGCCGACACCTCGATGGCCGACGTGGCGCGCGCCGCCGGGATGTCGAAGGGGCTCGCCTACAACTACTTCGGCAGCAAGGAGGAGATCCTCGAGGCGATCGTCGAGCGGCGTCTCGCCGAGCAGCTGGCCGAGGACGAGCGCCTGGCCGGCGCCGCCTCGCCGGCGGAGCGGCTGTCGGGGCTCATCGACGGCGCGCTCGCCCGCGCCACGGCCGAGCCCGAGGCCGAGCGGCTCCTCATGGCGGTGATGCTCCGCGGCGACGCGGCGCCGGCGATCCAGACGGCGAGGGAGCGCCTGAAGGGCCGCCTGCTCGCCGCCTGGCGCGAGCGCGAGGAGCTCTTCGCGGCGCTCGGCGCCGAAGACCCGGCGCGCGAGGCCCTCTTCTTCGGCGCCGTGCTGGCCGGCCTCGCCTTCACCGCCCTGGCGAGCCCGGCGCCGCTCGATCTCGCGCCCCTCGCGGCGCGCCTGCGCGAGATCTATCTCGACCCGGGCGGCAGACTCCCCGGGAGATCATTCCCGTCCCCGGCAGTGGACGAGGCGCGGCCCGGCGGCGGCCCCGCGGCGCGGGGCGCGCGCCCTCCTCGATCGTAACCCCATTGTTTTCAATCTTCCCGGCGCGACGATCCGGCCTTTCGGGGCCTGGCACGGATCGTGGACTAAGGGCCACCAGGAGGAAACATCCAATGCGCAAGACGCTCCTAGCTCTGATCCTGACCGGCACGGCGATGATCGTCCCCGGTCTCTCCGCTCCGGCGGAGGCCGGCGGCTTCATCTCCGTCGGCGGCGCCTTCCGGGCCGGCCCGCTGCAGGTCTCGCTGGTCTTCGGCCAGCCGCTCTACGCCCCGGCCCCCGGCTACTTCTACCGGACCTACAGCCCGATCGTCTATCCCGGCTATGCCTGCGACGACTCCTACGCCGACGGCGGCTACTACTACTATCCGCAGGACTGCCCGCTGGTGAACGCCTACTTCAGCGCCTACCGGATAGACCCGGTCTTCTACTTCCGGCGCTTCGCGCCCTTCGCCTACCGCGGCTACTACCAGCACTTCGGCCGCTTCGACGGTCGATTTGACGGCCGGTTCGACCGTCGCTTCGACGACGGGCGGCGTTTCGATGGCCGCTTCGATCGCCGCTTCGACAACAATGACCGCCGGTTCGACGACGGGCGCCGGTTCGACGGCAACCGCTTCAACGATCATCGCTTCGACGGCAATCGATTCAATGGCAACCGCTTCGACGGCAACCGCTTCGACGGCAACCGGTTCAACAACGACCATCGCTTCGACGGCAACCGGTTCAACAACGGCAATCGCTTCGACGGCAACCGGTTCAACGGCAACCGCTTCGACGGCAACCGTTCCAACGGCCACCGCTTCGACGGGAATCGCAACAACGGCGGCCACCGGCCTGCGCCGCGCCAGGACGGGCACCACGATGGCGGCAGCCACCGCGGGCAACGGCCCTAGCGACCGGCGCTCGCGTTAGACGGTCTCTCACTCCCTCCACGGCCGGGGTGGCCTCCCTCCGCCACCACTCCGCCCCGGCCGTGCTTTTTCCCCTCCGCATTCACTCATCTACATTGAAGCATCTCTATACGAAGGACATCGCCGCGCCGTGAACCGGGGGACGACCTCCGCGGGCTCGACCGCCGCTTATAATCGACCGGTGACCGAGACCGACGTGCTGGAGCCGCGCACCCTCCCGCGCGCCGACCACCCGATCTCCCGCGCCGACATCGACCGCAACGCCCTCAAGGTCCTCTACCGGCTGCACGCCGCCGGGTACAAGGCCTACATGGTGGGCGGCAGCGTGCGCGACCTCATGCTCGGCCGCCGGCCGAAGGACTTCGACGTCAGCACCAACGCGCGGCCCAACGAGATCCGCCGGCTGTTCTCGAACTCGCGCATCATCGGCCGGCGCTTCCGGCTCGTCCACGTTTATTTCCACGAGGGCGGCACGGTCGAGGTCTCCACCTTCCGCCGCGACCCCGAGCCGCGCCTGCAGGCCACCGAGCCGGGCGACCTCCTCATCACCAGCGACAACACCTACGGCACCCCGCGCCAGGACGCCTTCCGCCGCGACTTCACCATCAACGCCCTCTTCTACGACATCGCCGACTTCTCGGTGCACGACTACGTGGGCGGCATCGAGGACCTCGAGCGCCGGCTGGTGCGCGCCATCGGCGATCCCGACGTGCGCTTCCGCGAGGACCCGGTGCGCATGCTGCGCGCCTGCGAGTTCGCCGGGCGGCTGGGCTTCAGCATCGAGGCGCGCACGCAGGAGGCCATCCACCGCCACCGCCGCGACCTCGACAAGGCGTCGCCGGCGCGGGTGACCGAGGAGATCGCCCAGCTCCTGCGCTGCGGCCACGCCGGGGCCGCCATGCAGTGGATGCTCGAGCTGGGGCTCCTCGAGGTGCTGCTGCCCGAGGCCTACGCCATGCTCGCCGCGGGCGAGCGCGGCCTGGGCGACTTCAGCCAGATCCTCCCCGTCATCGACCGCATGATCGGCGCCGGGCGGGAGCTGCCGGACACCGCGCTCCTCGCCGCGCTCCTCCTCCCCAAAGTCCTCCTCCGCCGCTACGACGTCGAGGCGGTCAACCAGCGGCCGATGAGCCGCGACGCCCTGGGGGTGCTCATCGAGGAGGAGGTCGCCCCCTTCCTCGCCCGCTTCACGGTCAGCAACCTGAAGTCGCAGCAGGTCCTCCACGCCCTGGTCGGCTTCCAGCGCCTCTGCGAGCCCGGCTGGAAGCCCCCCGAGCGGGTGCGCTTCGCCCGCCGGCCCTTCTTCGACGACGCCCTCTTCCTCTTCGAGGTGCTGGTCCAGGCGACCGGCGAAGGGGCCGAGGCGCTCGCCGACTGGCAGGCCGCGGCGCGCCGGCGGCCGCCGCGCCCGCAGATCAAGGAGCCCGCCGGCCGCGAGACCGCCGGGGTCTCGGCCAACCCGCGCGGCGCGCCCTGGGCCGGACAGCGGGCCGGGCAGCTCGCCGACCCTGTGGCCGCCGCCCGGCCGCGTCCCCGCCGCCGCCGCCGCCGCCGCTAACTCGTTGAACCAGCTCGCGGAGCGGATCGGGCGGGAGGGGCCGGAGCGCGCTCGCGCGGAGTTGTGAAAAGCGTCACAAACTGCCCGGGGTTGGCATAGGATAGACGCGGGTCAGGGGAGAGGGCTTCGCATGTCCTGGTTCGGCGAGCTGTACGGTTCCGCGGTGGGCAAGAAGGCGGTGATGGCGGCCTCCGGCATCGTCCTCTTCGGCTTCGTCCTCGGCCACATGGTCGGCAACCTCAAGCTGTACGAGGGGCCCGAGGTGCTGAACGCCTACGCCCGCTTCCTGCGCACCGTGGGCTCGCCGGCGATCCCCCCGAGCGGCCTGCTGTGGCTGGTGCGCGCCGTCCTCCTCGCCGCCGTCGTCCTCCACATGTGGGCGGCCTGGCAGGTGACCCTGATGAGCCGCGCGGCGCGGCCGCGGCGCTACGACCGCCGCCAGCTCGTCCAGGCGACCTACGCCTCGCGCACCATGCGGTGGGGCGGGGTGATCATCCTCCTCTTCGTCGTCTACCACCTGCTCGACCTCACCTTCGGCAAGCTCAACCCGAGCTTCCGCGAGGGCGACGTCTACCACAACGTGGTGGCGAGCTTCAGCGTCTGGTGGGTGGCGGCGTTCTACGTCGTGGCCCAGGTGGCGCTCGGCTTCCACCTCTACCACGGGCTGTGGAGCCTCTTCCAGTCGCTCGGCTGGAGCCACCCGCGCTTCAACGCCTGGCGCCGGGGCTTCGCCAACGCCTTCTCCTGGATCATCACCCTCGCCAACATCTCGTTTCCTCTGGCCGTCCTCTCCGGCCTGGTCCGCTAGGGAGCCGGAGCCGCCGTGACCTTGAATCCACGCTTGAATCCGAACGTGCCGCCGGGGCCGCTCGCCGAGAAGTGGACGGCGCACCGCGACCACCTGCGGCTGGTCAACCCCAACAACAAGCGGAAGTTCACCGTCCTCGTCCTCGGCTCGGGCCTCGCCGGCGCCTCGGCGGCGGCGAGCCTCGCCGAGCTCGGCTACCAGGTGAAGTGCTTCTGCTTCCAGGACAGCCCGCGGCGCGCCCACTCGATCGCCGCCCAGGGCGGCATCAACGCCGCCAAGAACTACCGCAACGACGGCGACTCCGCCTTCCGGCTCTTCTACGACACCGTCAAGGGGGGCGACTTCCGCTCCCGCGAGGCGAACGTCTACCGCCTCGCCGAGCTGTCGGTGAACATCATCGACCAGTGCGTGGCGCAGGGGGTCCCCTTCGCCCGCGAGTACGGCGGCCTGCTCGACAACCGCAGCTTCGGCGGCGCCCAGGTGTCGCGCACCTTCTACGCCCGCGGCCAGACCGGCCAGCAGCTCCTGCTCGGCGCCTACCAGGCGCTGGCGCGGCAGATCGGCCGCGGCCAGGTGACCATGTTCCCGCGCACCGAGATGCTCGACCTGGTGGTCGAGGACGGGCGGGCGCTGGGGATTGTCGCCCGCGACCTCGTGACCGGCGAGATCGGCGCTCACGCCGGGCACGCCGTGGTGCTGGCGACCGGCGGCTACAGCAACGTCTACTTCCTGTCGACCAACGCCAAGGGCTCGAACGCGACGGCGATCTGGCGCGCCTACCGGCGCGGCGCCTACTTCGCCAACCCTTGCTACACCCAGATCCATCCGACCTGCATCCCGGCCTCGGGCGACTACCAGTCGAAGCTCACCCTGATGAGCGAGTCGCTGCGCAACGACGGCCGCATCTGGGTGCCCCTCGATCCCAGCGACGCCCGAGCGCCGGCGCAGATCCCGCCCGAGGCCCGCGACTACTACCTCGAGCGGCGCTACCCGGCCTTCGGCAACCTGGTGCCGCGCGACGTGGCGGCGAGGAACGCCAAGCAGGTGGTCGACGAGGGGCGCGGCGTCGGGCCGCAGAAGAACGGCGTCTATTTGGACTTCGCCGACGCCATCGGGCGGCTCGGCCGCCGGGTGATCGCGGACCGCTACGGCAACCTCTTCGAGATGTACGAGAAGATCACCGGCGAGGACCCCTACCGGACGCCG
>DATBQN010000548.1:0-4442 GCA_036560825.1 Thermoanaerobaculia bacterium | reverse complement strand
CACGTGCGGACCGGCAAGTTCCTGTCGATCCAGAACCCGGTGCTCTTCCTCGCCCAGGAGCGCGAGCTCGCCGAGGAGGCCTGGGCGGGCGACATCCTGGGCATCCCCAACCACGGCAACCTGCGCATCGGCGACGCCCTGACCGAGGGCGAGGAGCTGCGCTTCACCGGCATCCCGAGCTTCGCCCCCGAGCTCCTCAAGAAGGTCCGGCCCGAGGACCCGATGCGGGCCAAGCACCTGGGCCGCGCCCTCCTCCACCTCGCCGAGGAGGGGGCGGCGCAGGTCTTCCGGCCGCGCCTGGGGACGGACTGGATCGTGGGGGTCGCCGGGGCGCTCCAGTTCGACGTCCTCGCCGACCGCATCCGCACCGAGTACGAGGTCCCGGTGCACTTCGAGGGCACCGCGATCCACGCCGCCCGCTGGGTGGAGACCCCCGATGTCCAGCTCCTCAAGCGCTTCGACGACGCCAACTACGGCAGCATGGCCGACGACCACAACGGCTCGCCCGTCTTCCTGGCCCGGAACTCCTGGCACCTGAAGACGACCGGCGAGGAGTGGCCGGCGGTGAAGCTCTTGAAGACTAAAGAGCAGGTGCAGTAGGCCAGGCGCGCCGCGCGGAGACCGAGGGCGGCGGCGATCGCCCGCGCCGGTTCGCGAGAACCTGACCCGCGCCGCCAAAGCTTCTCATCCCGCGCGAGAGCTTCTCACCGCCCGCGAGAACTTCTCACGGCCCGCGAGAGCTTCTCACGCGGCGCGTAAGCTTCTCACGCGGTGCGTGAGGCTCTCACCGGGGAGGACAAGCGCTTACACACGCAGTGTAAGGCTCTCGCGCGCCTTGTAAGCTTCTCGCGCGCCGTGTAAGCCTCTCACTCGGCGAGTAAGGCTCTCGCGGGCCGTATAAGGCTTGTCCACCCCAGTGTAAGGCTCTCGTTCGCCCTGTAAGCTTCTCGCGGGCCGGGACAAGCCTTACGCGCTCCGTGCAAGGCTCTCGCGCGCCGGGCGAGCCTTTCGCCGACGGTGGCCGCCGTGCGGAATTCTCGCGGCGGTCGTGAAGTAGCCACCCTGCGCTTGGGCAACAGCGAAGAGGTCGTCCCAATCCGGAGGCCGTTTCGTGTCTGCCGGGGTCATCGGCAGAAAGTTAACCCGGGGTTAACTTCCGTGCAATCGCGCATAGTTGTTGCCGCATCCTCTCGCGCTTACCGAAAGCCCGGCAGCCGCGCGAGTGTCGCCCGCGCCTCGGGGAGGCCGAGGGTGGCGGCGAAGGCGAAGTAGGCGGCGCCGTAGAGGCCGAGGACCGCGGCGCCTGAGAGGAGCGGGTGCGCGGCGCCGGCGGCCCCCGCGGCGGCGAGACCGAGCTTCGCCCCCCAGGCGACGGCGGCGGCGAGGCCCGCGGCCAGCCACAGCCTGACGAGGAACGAGGGCGGCAGGTCGGTGCGGCCGATGCGGCGGCCCAGCCCGCGGGCGAGGAGCAGGAACTCGACCCAGCCGGCGACGCCGGCCGAGGCGGTCAGTCCAGCCGCGCCCCACTTGGCCTCTAGACCGAGGAGACCCGGCAACACCAGCGCGCAGAACCAGCCCAGGGCGGTCGTCAGGGCCACCCGGACGATGGCGTAGCGCAGCGGCGTCCGCGTGTCGCGGAGGGCGTAGAAGGTCGAGGCATAGAGACGCCCGAGCGTCGAGGCGAGGAGGCCGACCGCCGAGCCGGCGAGGATCGCCCACACGTAGAGCGCGTCGCCGTGGCGGAACCTGCCGGTCTGGTAGACGGCGGCGGAGAGCACGTCGCCCAGGGCCAGGAAGGCGAGCGCCGAGGGGATGACGAGGAAGGCGATCCGCCGCAGGCCCGCGCCCAGCCGCCGGCGGAGGTACGCCGCCACCTCCTCGGGGTCACCCTGCGCGCGCGACATCTCCGGCAGCTCCGAGGCCGAGACCGCCATCCCGAAGAGCGACACCGGCAGGGTGTAGAGGAGCTGCGCGTAGCCGAGGCCGACGACCGCGCCGGTCCCCAGGAAGCTCGCCAGCCAGCTGTCGACGTAGGCGCTGATCTGCACCACGCCGCGCGAGAGGACGACCGGCACGAAGTTTCGGTAGACCTCGCGGACGTTCGCCGAGGCGGTGTCGAGCGAGAGGCGAAGGCGCGGCACCAGGCGCAGCACGGTGGGGAGCTGCACGGCGAGCTGCAGGGCCGCGCCCACGGTCGCCGCGGCGGCGACGATCGCGGCCAGCCGGTAGAGCGGGGTGCCGAGGCCGAAGGCGATCATGGCGACGATCATCGTCGCGCTCCACACCACCGGCGCGGCATAGGAGAGGAAGAAGCGGCGGTGGCTGTTGAGGATCCCCAGGCACCAGGCCGAGAGGACGAGGAGCCCGACGCCGGGAAAGAGGATGCGGACGATGCGGACGGTCTCCGCCTGCTTGGCGGCGGGGAAGCCGGGGGCGATGAGGGCGATGAGGAGCGGCGTCGCGGCAACACCCACCAGCACGAGGGCGCCGACCACGAGCGAGAGGACCGCGGCGACCACCCCGGCCACCCGGCGCGCCTCGTCGCGCTCGTCGCGGCCGAGGAGCGCGGCGTAGACGGGGATGAAGGAGGCCGAGAGCACCCCCTCGCCGAAGAGGTTCTGCAGCAGGTTGGGGATGCGGAGCGCGGCGGAGAAGGCGTCGCCGGCGTCGCTCGTCCCGAAGTAGTGGGCGAAGACGCGCTGGCGGACGAAGCCCGAGAGCCGCGAGAGGAGGATGCCGGCGGCGACCAGCGACGCCGCGGCGCGAGCCGGGCGCTCGCCCGCGGCGGTCGGGACGGCGCCCGCCGGCTCGCCGCCAGCCGCGGCCGCGCCCTCGCCGCCGCCCGTCGTCCCGCCGCTCATCCGAGGAACAGCAGGGCGACGCCGCCCACCGCGACGGCCGTGCCGGCGAGCCCGCCCCAGCCGACGCGCTCGCCGCGCAGCAGGACGACCCCCGGGATGACGAGGATCGGAGTCGTCGCCATGAGGCTCGCGGCGACGCCGGCGAGCGTGCGCTGGACGGCGAAGAGGGAGAGCGAGACGCCCAGGAAGGGGCCGAAGAAGGCGCCCGCCGAGGTCCACCCGAGGGCGGCGCGGTCGCCGAGCGACGCCTGCACCCGCGGCCACCAGCCGAGGGCGAAGAGGAGGACGACGTAGGCCGCGATGCCGGCGAGGACCCGCACCTGGGTGGCGGCGACCGGATCGTAGGAGCCCATGCCGAGCTTCGAGAGGACGAGGCCGCCCGCCTGCCCGAGCGCGCCGCCCGCCCCCAGCGCGACGCCGGCGACGCGGTGTCCGCCGCTGGTCTCCAGTGACGCCGGCGCGGCCTCGGTGCGCGGCCGCTCGAGGATGGCGACGGCGATGCCCCCGACGGTGAGCGCCATGCCGAGGAGCTGGCGCGGCGAGAGCCGCTCGCCCAGGAGGAGCCAGCCGATCGCGGCGGTCATCGGCGGCGCCAGCGACATCATCAGCGCCGAGAGGCGCGGTCCGATGAAGGCGTAGGCGCGGAGCAGGCAGAGGTCGCCGAAGGCGAAGCCCACCAGGCCGGAGAGGGCGAGCCACAGCCAGGCATGCGCCGTGGCGTCGAGCGGCAGCGCCCGACCGCGCAGCAGCTGGCAGGCGCCGGCGAGGAGGACGAAGGCGATGACCAGCCGCAGCATGTTGACGGTGAGCGAGCCGATCCGCTGGCAGGCGGCGTCGAAGGCGAGCGTCGAGGCGGCCCAGCAGCCGGCGGTCCCCAGGGCCGCGAGCTGTCCGGTGAGCTGTGTCGGCACGCGCGGAAGCTTACCCGCGATGCGCCCTCCGGTGCACATCCCGCGGCGGGCGGCCATCGGCGACCTGTGATAGGAACCCGGCGTGGATTTCGAGCTCGGGGACCGGGCGCGGTCGCTCGCGGCGCTGGCGCGCGACTTCGTGGCGGCCGACGTCGTGCCGGTCGAGCGCGCCTTCCTCGCCGCGGGTTGGCGGGCGGTCGAGCGCGCGCTGCCGCGCCTCCGAGCGCGGGCCAAGTCGCTGGGTCTCCTCGTCCCCCATCTCCCGGCGGAATACGGCGGCGGCGGGCTCTCGCTGGTCGAGTTCGCCGCTGTCGGCGAGGAGCTCGGGCGCTCGATCCTCGGCCACCTCGCCGCCAACTGCCAGGCCCCCGACGCCGGCAACATGGAGCTCCTCCTCCATCACGGCAGCGCGGCGCAGAAGGAGCGCTGGCTCGCCCCGCTCGCCGCCGGAGCGGTGCGCAGCTGTTTCGCCATGACCGAGCCCGAGCGCGCCGGCTCCAACCCCACCTGGCTCGAGACCAGGGCGCGGCGCCGCCCGGATGGCGGCTACCTCCTCGACGGCCACAAGTGGTTCACCTCCGGGGCGGACGGCGCCGCCTTCGCCGTCGTTATGGCGGTGACCGATCCGCAGGCGCCGCCCCACCGCCGCGCCAGCCTCCTCGTCGTGCCG
>DATBQN010000547.1:0-7353 GCA_036560825.1 Thermoanaerobaculia bacterium | reverse complement strand
CAACATGCTCGCCGATCGCCTCGCGGTCGGCGCGTAGGGGCCGGCTTCACGCAGCGCCATTCGCCTTCGGCTACACCCTGCCGGCGGCGCTCGAGGACTGCTCTACGCCGGGACCTCACGCTCCTTCTTGCGCGCCTGGCGGATGCGCTGCACGGTCGCCAGGATGCCGCCCAGGAGGACGACGTAGAGGCCGCCCCAGACGAGCTGGATGAGCGGCTTCTGGGTGATGTCGAGCGACAGCTTGCCGCGGCTCTGAATGCCCGTCACCTCGAGCTGGACGGCGCCGGCCGAGGCATTGATGCCGGCGAGGTAGATCGCCCCGCCGCCGGGGAGAGGCGTCGGCGGCGTCTCGACCTGGCCGCTCGCCGGATCCATCTTGTAGAGCGCCTTGATCGGGCCCGCCGAGATCGGCTTGCCGTTGCGGCGGACCTCCAGGTCGGCGCCGATCGTCACCGGCTTGCCGGCCGCCATGGCGGCGAGCGCGTTGCCGGCGACCGCGAGATCGAAGCTCACGAAGCGCACCTCGAGATCGCCCATCCGCCCGAGCTGGCCCTTGGCGAGCTCGACCCGCGGCTGGCCGGGGTCGTACTCGATGGGCGAGAAGTAGAGGTCCTTGAGCGCCAGGCTGTGGACGTCGGGATTGACCATCAGCTGGCGGGTGCGGTCGTTCATGAACATCTTGGGGTAGGCGTAGTAGGTGCTGCCGTTGGCGCGCACCACCTTGACCTCCATCCGCTCCTTGAAGTCCGTGCTGCGGGGGAGGAAGCGGGTGAAGGTGAGGGTGAGGCCGTCGACCTTCTTCGGCACGCCCTGCTCGAGCGTCACCTTGGTGCTGCGGTCGTAGGCGGACGATGCGAGCACGCCGAGGAGGATGATGCCGACGCCGACGTGGGCGAGGTAGCCGCCCGACCCCTCGAGCTTGCGGAGGACGCGCATCGCGGCGGCGGGGAGCGACATGTCGGCCCAGCCGTCGCCGGCGAGCGCCTTCCCGAGCGTCTTCGCGAGGTTGCTCGCGAGAGCGAGGGTCGCGAGGAAGACGAAAGCGAGGTGGAAGGGCGAGCGCACCGCCCAGATCCCGGCGCCGATCGTCGCCACGGCCGCGACGGCGGCCGGCCAGCGGAGCTTGCGGAGGACCGTCCGCAGGGTCTCGCCCCGCCAGGTGAGGAAGGGGACGATCGAGAGCAGGAAGGCGATGAGGATCGCGAGCGGCAGCGTCACCTCGTTGTAGAAGCTCGGGCCGACCTGCCCCGGGCTCTTCATCCAGCGGGTGAGGAGCGGCGCCGAGGTGCCGGCGGTGATGACGAGCGCGGTCGCGAGGAGGGTGATCGTCGCGAGCACCATGAAGGTGCCGCGCGAGAGCAGCGGGTCCTCGTTCTTCTCCGTCGGCACCTCGCGGAGGCGGGTCGCCAGGAGATAGGCGGGAATGGCGATGAAGAAGGCGAGGAGGAAGATCAGCCAGCCGGCGATGCCGAAGTCGACGAAGCTGTGGACCGAGAAGTCGGCGAGCACGCCCGAGCGGGTGAGGAAGGTGCCGTAGAGCACCGCGATGTAGGTGAGCGCGGCGAGCACGTAGTTCGCCCGCCGGTAGCGGCCGCGGGTGCGCTCCATGTGGAGGCCGTGGATCATCACGGTGCCGAAGAGCCAGGGGATGAGCGAGGCGTTCTCGACCGGGTCCCAGCCCCAGTAGCCGCCCCAGCCGAGCGTCTTGTAGGCCCAGTAGCCGCCCATCAGGATGGCGGTGCCGAGCACCAGGAAGCCGCCGAGCGCCCAGGGGAAGGCGCGCGCCGCCCAGCCGTCGTACTGGCGCCGCCAGAGCGCCGCCATGGCGAAGGCGAAGGGGATCGCCGAGGCCGCGTAGCCGACGAACATGATCGGCGGATGGATCACCATCCAGTTGTCCTGGAGGAGCGGGTTCAGGCCCTGGCCGTCGGCCGGCGACTGGTCGAGCATGACGAACGGGTTGTGGCGCACGAGGATGAAGACGAGGCCGAGGAGGGTGAGGAGGTAGAACCCCATCACCGGCGCCTCGGCGCGGCCGGCGGCGCGTTTCAGGCCGACGCCGAGGAGCGTCGCCCAGAGGAGCCAGATCATGAAGCTCCCCTTCTGGCCGGCCCAGAAGGCGGCGAACTGGTAGTGGCCGGGGAGGTCGCGCCCCGAGTACTGGAAGACGTACTCGACCCGGAAGTCCCGCATCAGGAGCAGGAGCACGAGGACCGCCGCCGTGAGGACGATCGAGAGGGCGAAGAAGTTGTAGGCCCGGCGGGCGAAGGGGAGGGCCGCGACGTCGCCGCGGATCACCAGCGAGTACCCCCACACCGAGGCGAGGGCGAAGAAGAGGGCGCACCAGAGGGCGAGCGCCCCCGGCAGATAGAGGTGGGAGAGGTAGGTCATGGCGCCCCTAGCTGTACGTCTTCGTCACTTCGGCCCCCTGGTACTTGCTGGGGCACTTGACGAGCAGCTTGCTGGCGTCGAACTCGCTCGTCGCCGGGTCGTAGCGCCCGATGGCGACGATGCTGATGGCGTCGTCGAAGTTGCCCGGCCGCACGCCCTTGTAATTCACCCGCAGCGTCTCGTGGGTCTTCGCCTCCTGGAGGGTGAAGACGAGCTGCCCCTGCTCGACGCGGTAGGTCGAGCTCCCCTTCTCGAGGGCGCCGGCGACCTGCACCATGCGGGCGGTGGTCCGCGCGTCCTGGTAGGAGACGTAGGGGGTGAGCGCCTGCTTGAAGGACATCAGGGAGAAGCCGACGAAGCCGGCGAGGAGCACGGCGCCGAGGAGATAGAAGACCTTCCTGTTCATGGCTTTTTCTCCAGCTCGCCGAGCCGCTTGCCGAGGCTCAGGAGGTACAGGAAGAGCCCGGTCCAGAGGATCAGGTTGACGATGAGGATCCAGCCGAGCCCGCCTAGCCCCATGATACCTCCCCTTCCGCCCGCCGGTCGCGCAGCTCGCCGATCCGACAACGCAGGTTGTGCATCCAGAAGAACAGCACCCCCTCGCCGGCGAACATGCCGAGGAGCACCTGGAACATCCGCGGCTCCATGTCGAGCTTGCCGCGGGCGTTGATCACGGAGTCGGGGTGGAGGGAAAAGGTGATGCGCGGCACGATGAAGAAGAAGAAGGGGGTCACCAGCAGGCCGATCAAGGCGTAGACGGCGGCCAGGCGGGCCCGCTTCTCGCCGTCCTCGACGGCGCCGCGCAGCGCCAGGTAGGCGCCGTAGAAGATCAGCACCAGGATGATCGAGGTCTGCCGCGGGTCCCAGTTCCAGAAGGCGCCCCACATGATGCGCGACCACAGCGACCCGGTGACGGTGGCGAGGAGGCAGAAGACGAAGCCGATCTCGACCGCGGCGGCGGCGCGGCGGTCGTCCGCCGGCCGGCGGCGAAAGAGGTAGGCGCCGCTCCACCACGCCGCGGCGAGGAAGGCGACGAAGGCGGTCCAGGCGAGGGGCACGTGGAAGAAGAGGATGCGGCTCGACTGGCCGATGAAGCCCGCCGCGAGCGGCGCGTAGAAGAAGGCCGCCCAGAGGACGACCGCCATCCATAGCCAGAGCAGCCAGGCGAGGAGCGTCTTCATGGGTTCCAGATCATGGGTTCCAGATCATGGGTTCCAAATCATGGGTTCCAAATCAAAGGGAACAGCATCAGTCCGGCGATGGTGATGACGGCATCATATAGAAGGAGCTGCACGAGGGCGATGCCGGCGGGCTGGCCGCCGACGGCGTTGCGGGTGAGCTCGACGGCGAGGAGGAGGGGCGGCAGGAGGACGGGGAAGGCGAGCACGGCGAAGAGCGTCGAGCGCCCCTGCGCCTGGGCGATGATGGCGGCGATGAGGGTGCTCCCGGCGGCGAGGCCGAGGCCGCCCGCGGCGAGCGTGGCGACGAGGAGGCCGGGCGAGGCGACCGCGAGCGAGACCATCGCGGCGTAGATCGGCGCCACCAGGATCTCGAGGGCGACGGTGAGCGTGATGCCGTAGGCGAGCTTGCCGCAGTAGAGGGCCGAGGGGGTGGCGGCGAGGCGGAGCGCGGTCGCCGTGTGGGTCTCCTCCTCCTCGACGAAGGCCCGCGGCAGGCCGGCGGCGGCGGCGAAGAGGAGGATCAGCCAGAGGAGGACGGGCAGCACGGTCAGGGCCATCTCGCGGGCGGCCCCCAGCGGCCCGAGGCTGGCGCTCACCACCACCAGGGTGGTGAAGGCGAAGAGGGCGAGCGTGTTCAAGGCGTAGCGGGTGCGGAACTCGCACCGCCAGTCCTTGACGAAGACCGCCGCCGCCTCAGCCGCCCAGGTCGAGCTGCGCCGCCACACGCGGCACCTCCAGGCGAGAGGGGTTGGCGACCACGGCGAGCCCGCGGCCGCCGGCCGGGTGAGCGTCGAGGTGCTCGGCGAGGAGGGCGCGCACCGCCGCCTCGCCGGCCGCGTCGAGGTTCTGGAACGGCTCGTCGAGGAGGAGGAGCCGCGGCCGGTGGAGGAGCGCCCACACCCAGCGCAGGCGCTGGCGCATCCCCGAGGAGAGGGCGCCCGCCAGGCGGTCGGACGGCAGGCCGACGCGGGCGAGGAGCTCGGCGCCCCGCTCCGGCCCCACCCGGCGCAGGCGCGAGAAGAAGGCGAGGTTCTCGGCCACCGAGAGCGGCTCGTAGAAGGCGAGGTCGGGGGCGACGAGCCCCACCCGCCGCCGCCGCTCGCCGGCGTCGAGCGAGCGCCCGTCCTCCTCGAGCTCGATGCTGCCGGCGTCCGGCGCGACGAGCCCGGCGAGGCAGCGCAGGAGCGTGCTCTTCCCCGAGCCGTTGGCGCCGGTGACCAGGAGCACCTCGCCGCTCGCAACCTCGCCGGCGGCGCCGCGTAGCACCACCAGGCGCCCGAAGCGGCGGCGCACCCCGGAAAACCTCAGCCGGTCGGCGGACATGTCGCGGGAGTATATCGGCGGGCGGGTGGCCGGCGGGCGGCCGGCGGGCAGGCGTTGTAAGCTCGCGATCCGCGTCTCGGAAGGAGCGCCAACCTTGCTATTGAGAGACCTTCGATTCGGTTGTCGCAGGCTGTGGAGCCAGCCGGGCTTCACCCTCGTCGCGCTCCTCGCCCTGGCGCTCGGGATCGGTGCCAACACCGCGATCTTCAGCCTGCTCGACGCGGTGGTCCTGCGGCCCCTCCCCTACCGCGACCCGGGCCGCATGGTCGCCCTCTGGGCGAGCTCGCCGGCGCAGGGCCTACCGCAGATCCAGATCTCGTTCACCCAGTTCCGCGCCCTCAACGAGCAAGCCCGCAGCTTCGCCGCGCTCGCCGCCTACGTGGAGGAGCCGATGAACCTCCAGGAGCGGGGCGACCCCCTGTCCCTCGACGGCGCGCGCATCACCTCGGGGTTCTTCGACGTCTGGGGGGTCGAGCCGCTGCTCGGCCACCGCTTCTCCCCGGCGGACGACAAGAAGGGCGGCGCCAACGTGGTCCTCCTCTCCGAGGGGCTGTGGCGGCGGCGCTACGCCGGCGACCGCGGCATCGTCGGCCGCGCGCTGCAGATCGACGGCAAGAGCTACGCCGTCGCCGGCGTCATGCCGAGCGTCCTGCGCTTCCCCTTCGACCAGGTCGACCTCTGGGTGCCGCGCCCGAACGAGATCGCCTTCCTCCCCGAGCCGGCGATCGAGGCGGGCTCCGGCTATCTGACCGCCGCCGGCCGCCTGCGCCCCGGCGTCTCGCTGGCGACCGCCGCCGCCGAGGCCCGGCGGGTGAGCGAGCGCTACGCGGCGCAGTTCCCCGGCAACGCGGACATCTCCTTCCGCCCCAAGCTCCTGCCGATGAACGAGCAGCTCATCGGGCCGCTCCGTGTCGCCCTGACGCTCCTCCTCGGCACCGTCGGCTTCGTCCTCCTCATCGCCTGCGCCAACGTCGGCAGCCTCCTCCTCGCCCAGGGGCTCGCCCGCCGCCGCGAGATCGCCATCCGCCTGGCCCTCGGCGCCAGCCGCGGCGCCGTGGTCCGCCAGCTCCTCGCCGAGGGGCTGGTGCTGGCGCTCGCCGGCGCCGGCCTCGGAGTGCTGCTCGCCGGCTGGGGCCTCCGCCTCCTGGTCGCCGCCAACCCCGCCAACCTGCCGCGCATCGCCGAGGTGCGGATCGACGCCCGCGTGCTCGCCTACACCCTCCTCGTGGCGGTCGTCGCGGGCCTCGTCGCCTCGCTCGCGCCGGCCCTCGAGACGGTGCGCGCCAACGCCGGGCCGGCGCTCTCCCAGGGCGGCCGCGGCACCACCGCCGGCGGCTCCGGACGCAGCCGGACGCAGGCCGCCTTCGTCATCGGAGAGGTGGCGCTCGCGCTCACCCTCCTCATCGGCGCCGGTCTCCTCCTGCAGAGCTTCCGCCGCCTCTCCGGGCTCGACCTCGGTTTCGATCCCGAGGACCTCATGGTGGTGCAGATCTCGCTGCCGGCGGCCAAGTATCCCGACCCGCAGCGCCAGCGGGCCTTCTTCGAGCAGGCCCTCGAGCGGGTGCGCCAGCTCCCCGGCGTCGAGTCGGCCGGCCTCTCCGACTACCTGCCGGTCACCGGCACGGCGCACTCGGGACTCTCGTTCGAGGGCAAGCCCCTGCCGCCGGTCGACCAGCAGCCGCTGGTCTGGCGTCTGATGGTGGCGCCGGGCACCTTCCGCACCTTCGGGGCGCGCCTGCTCCAGGGGCGCGACTTCTCGCCCGCCGATCCGCCCGACGGGCCGCTCGTCGCCATCGTCAACGCCTCTCTCGTGCGCCGCTTCTTCGCCGGCGAGAACCCGCTCGGCAAGCACCTCCTCCTCAGCCGGCAGCGCCTGCCGGCCGAGATCGTCGGGGTGGTCGACGACATGCAGGAGGACAGGCTCGACGTCCCCAAGGAGCCGGAGTACTTCCTCTCCACCCACCAGGCGCGCGCCAGCCTGCGGCCGGCGACCGCGATGCAGCTCCTGGTGCGCACCAGGCTGCCGCCGGTCACCGCGGCCCGCGAGGTGCGCCGGGCGGTGCTGGCGCTCGATCCCGAGCAGCCGACCGCCGACCTGCAGACGATGGAGGGGATCATCGCCACTGACCTCGCCAGCCGGCGCCTGGTCACCGGCCTCCTCGCCGCCTTCTCGGCGGTAGCCCTGGCGCTCTGCCTGCTCGGCATCTACGGCGTCGTCGCCCAGGCCGTGTCGGTGCGCCGGAAGGAGATCGGCGTGCGCATGGCGCTCGGGGCGCGCTCCGGCCAGGTGCTCCGCGCGGTCGCCGCGCAGGGCCTCGTCTGGGTGGTCGCCGGCCTCGCCCTCGGGCTCGCCGCCGCCCTCGGCCTCTCGCGCGTCCTCGCCAGCCAGCTCTACGAGGTGAGCGCGCGCGACCCCGCCTACTTCGTCGGCGCCCCCCTCCTGCTCGCGGCCGTCGCC
>DATBQN010000546.1:0-2411 GCA_036560825.1 Thermoanaerobaculia bacterium | reverse complement strand
GGTCTCTCACCTCCGGTTGCTCCCCACATCGCCTCACGACGACGCAGTTTCCTTCGGTTACAGGCCGGAGAGCGTATGCCTGAAGAGGACTTTCACCTCTCTGAACGTGTGCGCTCGCAGGCGCACTAGGGGCGGAGCTTGCCTCCGCCCAGCAACTTCGGACTGCCCAGAGGGCGGAGACAAGCTCCGCCCCTACAGGGAGGAATTTTCATCGATGAACGCCGCATGGGACACTGCTAAAGTACCGACCCCGATCCCCCTAGAGTAGGAGGTGCGCGCCGTGCGCTTCGACACTCTCTTCCCCGCTCTTCTCGCGCTCGCCTCGGCGGGGTTCCTGCTCCTCGGCCTGCGCGGCCTCCTCGGGCGGCGGCCACTCGTCTTCCGCTCGCGGCTCATGCTCGTCGTCATCGTCCTCTGTCTGCTGCCCGGCTCGGTGGCGCCCTTCCTCGCCCTGCCGTCGGGCGCCCGCAACGGGCCGGTGCCGGACGCCTTCCTCCTCCTGCCGCTCGTGGTCGACGTCGCCGTGCTCGCCCTCGTGCTCTACGTGCTCCGCGGCTACGTCATCCTGGGGGCGGACGACCGCGCCCTCGCCACGGCGCTCAAGGAGGCGCTCGACCGGCTCGACCTGCCGTTCCAGGAATCCCTCGGCCGCTTGCGCCTCACCGGCCTCGACGCCGACCTCAAGCTCCTCCAGCAGGGACAGGTCGGCTCGGCGCAGCTCCGCATGGAGCCCGAGGACCGCGGCACCCTCGACCGCGTCGCCGGCGCGCTCCGCGACGCGCTCGCCGCCGGTCCGGGCCGCTTCCGCGGCCTCGTCTTCGCCGTCTTCACGGGCGTGGGCGTCGTCATGCTCTTCCTCGCCGGAGTCGTCGGCAGGCTCCGGTAGGCGGGCGTCCCGTCCCGCTCGCGGCCTCTTTCTCCGCCGGGCCGCACCTATTGAAGTAGGGCTAAAAGCCCGCTTCCCAAGGAGACGACACCATGAGACGGATGCTGCTCGGCATCGCTGCCGCCGCGGCGCTCGCGACGAGCGCGGCGCTTCCCGCCCGCGCCGACGGGCACCGCGTCATCAGCACCCAGACGACCCGCATCGGCCGCTTCGTGCGCACCGACTGGACGGTCCAGGCGGGCGCCAACCCGCTCAACCGCTTCCACGTCGTGCGCCTCACCCAGGGCAGCCCGGATGCGGACCCCCGCGCCACGCTCGTCCTCCTGCCGCCGCTCGGCAACGGCTTCAGCTTCTTCGAGGTGGACGAGAACGGCGACTACGCGCGCTCCTTCGCAGCCTACTTCGCCGAGCGCGGCATCGAGGTCTGGGGCTACTCGCCGCGCACCACCGGGCTCGTCGCCGGGGTCTGCGAATCCGGGGCGATCGACTGCTCGGCGATGGCGGGCTGGGGTCTCCAGGCGGTGGTCGAGGACGCGGCCTTCCTCCGCGGCTGGATCGGGCGGCGGCGGGAGCCCGTCCTCGTGGGCGGTTACTCGCTGGGGGCGTTCTCGACCATCGCGACGATCGACGCCCATCCCCACGACTGGGACGGCGCGCTGATCCTCGAGGGCTCGCTCTACACGGCGGACCCGGCGGTCGTGGCGCTCAACGCGCCCTTCTGCGCCGCCCTCGAGGCGCAGCTCGCCGCCGGCCAGATCTTCGACGACACCACGCTGCCCGGCATCCGCGGCCTCGTGGCGCTCGCGGCGAACGACCCGCACGGGCCGACGCCCCTCCCCGGCTTCCCGCCCGGCACCACCAACCACCAGGTCATGGTCTTCTTCCTCTCGCTGCCGCAGCCGGGGCCGCTGTGGCCGACCTCCACCTTCATCCGCTGCGCCGGGAGCGTCCCCGAGGACCGCTTCTTCTACGCCACCGACGCGCGCGTCATCGCCCACAGCTCGCTCTTCAACGACTATTACGACAACCGCTCGATCCGCGACCTCTCCTGCTCGCTCGCCGGCGAGCGCACCTTCACCAGCCACCTCGCGGCCTTCCGCCAGCCGGTCTACTTCCTGGGCGGCGGCCTCGGCTTCCTCGCCCTCGAGGACGATCTCGCCACTCTCCTCGGCTCCACCGACGTAACGAGAAACTTCAATCCCCTCTTCGGCCACGCCGACCACTGGTTCTCCGCCGATCACCGGCAGATCCTGGAGGGAGACATCCTGCGCTGGCTCCAGCGGGTCGAGCGGGATCGCTGAGCGGCGCCCAGGGCGTGAGTCCTGGGCTTGGGCCCGTTGCTCGGAATGACAGTAGGATAGCCGGGCTCAGCGAGGTCGCTCATGATCGCACCGGTTCCCGTCACGCTCGAGGGCCACGGCATCCGGCTGGAGCCCCTGACCCCCGGTCACCAGGATGACCTGACCGCCGCCGCCGCCGACGGTCGGCTCTGGGAGCTCTGGTTCACCGCCGTCCCGGAGCCCGA
>DATBQN010000545.1:0-2418 GCA_036560825.1 Thermoanaerobaculia bacterium | reverse complement strand
AGGGGGAAGGCGGGGATGTCTCCTGGAACAGGATCGCCTAGCCAAGCCTTGGCTCCGGCGCGGGAAAGAATCTCTGCTGTAGCGGTGAGATCTGCCGCGACGGGCAGGGAGATGCAGCCCGCTGCTTGGATCGCGAGATCGAGGAGCACCGCTCGGGGAAGCGGGAGATCTGCGAAGGCGAGGCGCGTTGTTGGGGGAAAGGAGGCGGCGATGGCGTCGGCCCAGAGGGCGACGCGGTCCGCGGCTTCGGCGAAGGAGAACCAGCGCCAGTCCCAACCCTCGCGGACGAAGAGCCAGGGCTCCTCGGGACGCTCGGCGGCGTGGCGGGCGAGGGCGGCGGGGAGGCTGTCGGGCTGCGGGAGAGGCGTGGCGGCCGCCTTCTAGACCGCGGCCTTCCTCATCGCCTGGGTGATCTTCTGCTCGATCACCGGGCGCATCAGGCTCGCCGGCGGCTTGAGCTCGGCGCGGCCGACCAGGCGGCCGGGCTCGAAGAGGATGGTGGCCGTGGCGCCCGGCCCGGAGAGGTGCATGACGTCGCCCTCCCAGCGCCACTTGAGCATGCCGCCGGGAAAGGCCTCCTTGAGCGCCTTGTCGAGGGGGTCGCGGACGTCGCCCATCGAGGAGTGCAGCGTCTCCACCGCGATCGTCAGGTCGCTCATTCGGCGCGAAAGCTACCACACCCGGAGCGTGTAACCGCGACGGTCCCGGGCCCTTCTACGTAGACAAGGAGGGGTGTCGGCTGCAGCCGGGAACGGCGCGCACCTCGACCCCGCGCTCGGTCCGCCGGCACGGCCCGAGTGGAGTAAGCTTGGCCTCATCATGAAAACGCGCCGCTCCGCCCTGGTTCTCCTCGCGCTCGCGGGACTCTCCTCCAGCCTCCGGGCGCAGACGATCGCCGACCCCGATCTCTACACCAAGAGCCTCAAGGCCGCCCAGGAGGCCCTCGCCGAGTACGGGCTCTACGACAACCCGGCGGAGCTCGCGCGCGTCAACCGCATCGGCTTCGAGCTGGCGCAGCAGACGCCCTACCAGAAGTTCCCCTTCACCTTCAGCCTCGTCGACATGCCGGTGCCGAACGCCGTGTCGCTGCCCGGCGGGCAGATCTTCGTCACCCGCGGCCTCCTCGACCTCGGCCTCACCGACGACATGATGGCGAACGTCCTCGGCCACGAGATCGGGCACGTGGTGCTCGAGCACTACAAGCACCTCGAGCGCCGCGCCACGCTGATGAACATCCTCTCGAACGTCCTCCTCGCCGGCGTCATCATCGCCTCCGAGCGCTCCCACCCGCGCACCGGTCCTGAGGCGCCCTACGATCCGCGGGTGGGCTACGAGCAGCCGGGCGGCAACCGCGTCGAGGGGGCGGCCGCCGCGAGCCTGGTGCTCTCCGAGCTCCTCCTGCGCAGCTACAGCCGCGAGAACGAGGACGCCGCGGACGAGGAGGGCCAGAAGCTCGCCGCCGCCGCCGGCTACGACCCCGACGGGGCGCGCCAGATGTGGCTCTTGATGGAGAGCCGCGCGCCGCAGGCCCGCGAGTACGGCTACTGGCAGACCCACCCCTTCCCCGACGAGCGCATCCGCGCCGCCGTGGCCCGCAAGGGGACGCTCAAGATCGGCGAGCGCCACTCGGCCGACGACTATCGCCAGCGCACCCAGGCGGTGCTCATCAACTACCTCGACCGCGAGCGCCCGAAGCTCCTCGCCGATGCCAAGAAGCAGGAGCGCCGGAGTGGCGGCGGCGGCGGCGGCGAGGGCCGCCGCGACGAGAGCGCCCGGCCGGGCGAGAAGAGCCGCCCGAAGCCGCCGGACGTCGTCGCCTATCTGAAGGACTCGGCGCTCGCTACCTGGCCGCAGGGGAAGACCGCCGACGCCATCCGCGTCGAGCAGCTCCACGGCCTGCGCGACCGCGAGCTCGCCAAGCCGCTCCTGGCGCGCGACTACGGCTCCCTCATCCGCACCTACAAGAAGAAGCAGGACGAGGTGCGCGCGGTCGATCCCCGGAGCGCCCTCCTGCCGACCATCACGACGGAGCTCAAGGACTTCGACGCGCGGCTGAAGGAGCTCTACCCGCGGGCGGTCGCGGTGCTCCGCGGAGGGGTCTACGAGACCTCGTTCCTCGCCAGCTTCCGCTCCAACTTCCCCGACGCCCGCGAGGTGCCGCAGGTGGCCCTCGCCCTGGGCGAGGCGTACAGCCGCCTCGGCAACCAGACCGACGCGGTGACGCAGTACCTGGCGGCGAGCCAGGCGGACCCGGACTCGTCGGAGGCGAAGCGCGCCCGCGCCGGCCTCGTCAACCTGACCCCGTCGCTGAAGGAGCTCGCCGCCCTCCAGCAGCTCGTCGACCAGGACCGCGACCCCGAGCTCAAGCGCCTGGCGAGCCAGCGCCTGGACGAGATGGTCAAGTCCTACGACGACGTA
>DATBQN010000544.1:0-2074 GCA_036560825.1 Thermoanaerobaculia bacterium | reverse complement strand
ATGGTGAAACCGCGGTGCGGTATGCCGACACCCATGGGCTACTGCTCGCCCCCGCAGCAGCGACAGAGGGGATAGCCGCAGGAGAACTTCCCCGGCGGGCAGTGGGGGCAGAAGACCGCCGGCGCCGCGAACGGCACGGTCTTCGCCGAGCAGGTCCGCGCGCCGAACACGGGGCTCATGTTGTCGACGGCGAGCACGACGGCCGGGTGTGCGATCGGGGGCGTTGCCTGGACGGCGCTCGCGGCCGGCGCGTTGACGGCGGCCGGCGGCGCGGCCTGGGCGGCTCCCGGCACGACCCAAAGGGCGAGGATCAGGGCGAGCGAGAGCAGGGCGAGGAGGGATGGGTTTCTTTTCATCTCCGTCTCCTTTCGTCTATCTACTCATGGTGCGCCGCCGTCCCGTAAGCGGCCGGAGGGCCGCCGCCCGCGCCTGCCGGACGCCGCCGCCGGAGGACCGCAAGACGAGGTGCTATCCTCGATTGCTGATCTGGCTCAGTTGGTGATACTCGTTGACCGCAGAGTTGCCGAGCATGGCCGCGAATTCATCCAGCGACGTTCCGACCTCGCCCGGAGGCGTTTCGGGGATCGCCAAGACGCCGACGGGGATCGCCGGGCTCGACGAGATCACCGGCGGCGGGCTGCCCCGCGGTCGCCCCACGCTCGTCTGCGGCGGCGCCGGCTGCGGCAAGACGCTCTTCGCCCTCCAGTTCCTCACCGCCGGGGCGCTCGCCCACGGCGAGCCCGGCGTCTTCATGACCTTCGAGGAGACCGCCTCGGAGCTCGCCCAGAACTGCCTCTCCCTGGGGTTCGACCTCGACGAGCTCGTCGCGCAGGGCAAGCTCGCCGTCGACCACGTCCACCTCGAGCGGAGCGAGATCGAGGAGACCGGCGACTACGACCTCGACGGCCTCTTCATCCGCCTCGGCTACGCGATCGACTCGATCGGCGCCAAACGGGTCGTCCTCGACACCCTGGAGACCCTCTTCGGCAGCCTCGGCAACGAGGCGATCCTGCGCTCCGAGCTCCGGCGCCTCTTCCGCTGGCTCAAGGACCGCGGGGTGACCGCCGTCATCACCGCCGAGCGCGGCGACGGGGCGCTCACCCGGCACGGCCTCGAGGAGTACGTGTCGGACTGCGTCATCCTCCTCGATCACCGGGTCTCGGAGCAGATCGCCACCCGGCGGCTGCGGGTGGTCAAGTACCGGGGCACCGCCCATGGCACCAACGAATATCCCTTCCTCATCGACGAGCAGGGTCTCGAGGTGCTCCCCATCACCTCCGTCGGCCTCGCCTACGAGGTCTCCTCCGAGCGCGTCTCGACGGGGGTGGCCGGCCTCGACGAGATGCTCGGCGGGGAGGGTTACTACCGCGGCAGCAGCGTCCTCGTCTCCGGCACCGCGGGGACCGGCAAGACCAGTCTCGCCGCGAGCTTCGTCGACGCCGCCTGCCGCCGCGGCGAGCGCGCCCTCTTCTTCGCCTTCGAGGAGTCGCGCCATCAGGTGACCCGCAACCTGCGCTCGATCGGCATCGACCTCGAGCCGTGGATCGAGCGCGGGCTGCTCCGCATCCACGCCGCCCGTCCGAGCGCCCAGGGCCTCGAGATGCACCTCGCCCAGATGTACCGCGAGCTGCGGGCCTTCGATCCCCGGACCGTCGTCGTCGACCCGGTGGGGAGCTTCATCGCCGTCGCCGCTCCGGCCGACATCAAGGCCCTCATCACCCGCCTGCTCGACTTCCTCAAAGAGCGCCAGGCGACGACCCTCCTCACCCACCTCAGCTCGGGGAGCTCGCACCTCGAGCAGACCGATTTCGGGATCTCCTCGGTCGTCGACACCTGGCTCCTGCTGCGCGAGCTCGAGGCGGGCGGCGAGCGCAACCGCGGCGTCTACATCATCAAATCGCGCGGCATGGCGCACTCGAACCAGGTCCGCGAGTTCGTCCTCGGGGCGCGCGGGATGGAGCTGCTCGAGGTCTGCGTCAGCCCCGAGGGCGTGCTCATCGGCTCGGCTCGGATCGCCCGGCGGGAGGGCGAGCGCGGCGCCCCGGGGATGGCGCCCGAGCCGCGTGCCGGCAAG
>DATBQN010000543.1:0-3483 GCA_036560825.1 Thermoanaerobaculia bacterium | reverse complement strand
ATATCCTCTAATGTAGCCCCCAGGTTCTCACCATGCCCGTGCTCGAATCCGCGGCGACGCTCGATCCTCTCGGAGCGCCGCTCCACGCTCTCTTCGTCGTCCTCGGGACGGCGGCCGCCGTGCTGGTGTTCTTCCACGGGGCGCGGCGAGAGGGCCGCCTGGGCGACGAGCTGGCCGTCGTCCTCCTCGGCGCGCTCGTCTGCGGCGCGCTCGGCGCCAAGCTCGCGGTGGTCTGGCGCTATGTCGACACCGCCGCCGCGCCGTCGCCTCTCGGGCTGGTGCTCCGCGGCGGGCAGAGCGTGCTCGGCGGCCTCGCCGGCGCCTACCTGGGCGCCCTCGCGACCAAGCGGCTGATCGGCTATCGCCAGGGCACGGGCGACCTCTTCGCCCCCGCCGTCGCCTTGGGGATCGGCGTCGGCCGCTTCGGCTGCCTGCTGACCGAGACGCCCGGGGTGCCGACGGGCGGCAGCTGGGGCACCGTCGTCGACGCGGCGCGCGCGGCGCGCATCCCCGGGTTTCCGCCGCGGTGGATCGGCCTGCCGCTCCATCCGTCGTTCCTCTACGAGATCCCCTTCCACTTCGCGATGGCCGGCATCCTCTTCCACCTCCGCGCCAAGGGCGCCCTCCGCGACGACCTCTTCAAGCTCTACCTCCTCGCCTATGCCCTGGCCCGGTTCGCCCTCGAATTCGTGCGCGGCAACCCGGTCGTGTGGCATGGCCTGACGCGGTCGCAGCTCTTCCTCATCCCTTCGATCCCCCTCCTCGGCGCCCTCCTCCTGCGCCGGCTCCGGACGGCGGATCTCCCGCAGCAGACCGAGCCCGCACGGTGAGCCGACACCCGCGCGACGGAGAGAGACGATGAGCGAGAACGACCTGCCCACCCTGCGCGAGTACCTGCGAGCGAATGCCGGGCGCTACACGCCGGAGGCCCTGCGCGCCAATCTGCTGGCGGAGGGCTACGACGCCGAGACGGTCGACCGGGCCCTCGCCGAGAGCGCCGGCGCGCCGAAGCCGCCGCCCGGACCACGCCAGGTCGCCTTCCGGCGCGGCTGGCTCATCGCCCTCGGCAACCTGGTGCTGACCTTCGTCGCCGTCGTCGTCCTCGCCTGGCCGATCGAGATCATCGCCGGCATCGTCCTGGTGACCGGCCGTCGCCGGCTGGACATCGAGCGGGCAGAGTGGGGGGCGGCCCTCCTCTTCGGCGCCCTCGTCTACTTCGCCGTCGCGCTGCTCGTCTTCGGCAGCTGCCTGGGCGGGCTGGGGCTGGTCTCGGCCAGTCCCACCCAGGTGCCGCTCGTCGTCGCCGGGATCGGAGCGCTCCTCCTCGTCGTCGGCGGCCTCATCGCCCTCGCCCGCTGGACGGTGCGCACGGTGGTCGAGACCGGCACGGCCGAGGCGGCGGCTCCGCCGCCACCGCCGCCCTCGGACGCGCCGTAAGGAGACCGCGATGCCCGGAATGCCCCTCCGCCCGGACCGCGTGCTGCGCTACGTCTCGGCCTTCTGCCCCCACTGCCACGCCGAGGAGCCGGATCGGCCGCTGGCGGAGATCCGCCGGCTGGCGGGATACCTCGCCGAGGAGGAGGGGCGGGTCTGGCTGGTGCGCGGCTGCCCGGAGCACGGCCGCGTGCGCACGCTCTACGACGAGTCGGCCGAGATCCTCGCCTACCTGGAGGAGTGGACGGCGCCGACCAAGCGGCACACGCCGGACACCGCGGGCAACTTCGACCCGGTGCCCGCGAGCTACCTGCGCGGCCTGGGCGAGATGCAGACCCAGCACACCTGCATCCTCCTCGAGGACGTCGATCTCTCGTGCAACCTCTGCTGCCCCAACTGCTTCGCCGCGAGCTCGCCGGCCGGCAAGGGGACGGTCCCGGTCGCCGAGATCCTGGCGAGCGTCGACACCCGCCTGTCGCGCGAAGCGGGGCGGCTCGACGTGCTGATGCTCTCGGGCGGCGAGCCGACCCTCCATCCGCGGCTCCTCGACCTCCTGGACGCCGCGCTCGACCGGCCGATCGGCCGCATCCTCCTCAACAGCAACGGCATCGAGATCGCCCAGAACGACCGCCTGCTCGCCTACCTCGAGCGGCACCGCAGACGGATCGAGGTCTACCTGCAGTTCGACGGCTTCCGCGCCGAGACCCATCGCTACCACCGCGGCGCCGACCTGCGGCGGGTGAAGCAGCAGGCGGTCGAGCGGCTCTCCGCCGCCGGCGTCTTCACCACCCTCACCATGACCGCGACCGCCGGCGTCAACGACGACGAGATCGGCGACGTCCTCCTCTATGCGCTCGCGACGCCCTTCGTCGGCGGCGTCTCCTACCAGCCGCAGTTCGGCAGCGGCCGCTCGACGCCGATCGATCCGCAGGCGCGCCTCACCCATACCGGCGTCCTGGCGCGCCTGGGGCCGCAGACCGGCGGCCTCGTCACCTGGCGCGACCTGACCGCCCTCCCCTGCAGCCACCCGCACTGCTGCAGCATCGGCTACCTGCTGAAGACCGACGCCGGGGAGTGGAGGTCGCTGCCCGCCATCCTCGGGCACGAGCGGCTGCAGGCCCACCTCGAGCTGGTGAGCAACCGCATCATCGACCCCGACCTCTCGGCGGAGCTTCGCGCCATGGTCAAGTCCTCCCTCCTGGGCCTCTTCTCGGAGTCGAGCTCGCTCGCCCAACCCGCCATCGGCGAGCTCTTCCAGACCGTCTGCCGGAGCTGCGACCTCGGCCTCTCCGACCTCGTGCGGCTCGCCGGCAGCGCGCTCCTCGGCCGCCAGGACGCTCTGCGCGATCTGCTCGGGGCGCGCGTCAAGCGGATCACCGTCAAGCCGTTCATGGACATCCACACCATGCTCGAGGAGAGGCTCCTCCAGTGCTGCGTCCACGTCGGCACCGCGCGCGACGGCGCGCACCAGTGCGTCCCCTTCTGCGCCGCCCAGGCGTGGCCGGCGCTCGGCCGCATGAAGCTCTCGGAGCGCGCCGGCCGGGCGCACCCGGCGAGCACGGCGGACGCCGCGCCGGCGGAGGTCTGAGATGGACGAGCCGCCGGCCGCCGACGCCGCCGTCGAAGCGGCGCGCCGCGCCCGCGCCGAGCAGGAGGCACGGGTCGCCCAAGCCGCGCGGAGCGAGCCGCGGCCGATCCCGCCCGCCGTCCCCGATCCGATCCGCTTCTGTGTCTGGACGACGGTCGCCCTCCTCGCCTGGGCCTTCTCGCCGCCGCTCGTCGCCGCCGTATTCGCCGCCGCGGGCCTCGCGGCCTACGTGCGCGCCTATCGCCGCGGCCTCCGCCAGAGCGACTGCATCCTCCGCGACGTGCGGCTGGTGATGCTCTACCTCGGCCTCGTCGCGGCGATCGGACTGGCGGCGGCCGGCTGGCGGCTCTGGGCGATCTGGCATCCGCGCTAGGTATCCGCCGGGAGGCGGGCTTCAGGTCCCGGTGGAAGCGAGCGGACGGGCCTCGCGCTCGCCGTTGCGAGCGCCCGAGACCGGCGGC
>DATBQN010000542.1:0-1945 GCA_036560825.1 Thermoanaerobaculia bacterium | reverse complement strand
AGCGAGGAAGGCGGCGAGCGTCTTCCCCGAGCCGGTCGGCGCGGCGATGAGGGTATGCCGTCCGGCGCGGATGGCCGGCCAGGCGCGCGCCTGCGGCTCGGTCGGAGCGCCGAAGCGGCCTTCGAACCAGGCGGCGACCGCGGGGTGGAAGAGCCCCGGCAGGGCGACGGGAGAGGCGGCTCGAGAGGTCGTCGGCATGGGCGCAAGGGAGACGGAACTCCCGCCGACGTTAACAGATCGACGACCGGCGGTCATTCCTTTTGCGGCCCCCTTTCCCGCCTGCCGAAAGCGCCCTCGTCGGCACAGACATTGCACCTCCCGGGCGGCTGGGAGAGGGGGGATTGCGCGATGCTCGACGACCGAATCGATCCGTCCGCCGAGGACGCTGCTCCGCCCGGGACGGCCGCGGAAGGCGCCGCCTTCCAGCCGGCCCGCGCCTCGACCGGCGTTTCGGGGCTCGACGAGATCCTGGGCGGCGGCCTGCCGTCGCATCGGATGTACCTGGTCGAGGGCGACCCGGGCGCCGGCAAGACGACGCTCGCCATGCAGTTCCTGCTCGAAGGGGTGCGGCGGGGTGAGCCGGGGGTCTACGCGACGCTCTCCGAGACCGAGGAGGAGCTGCGCGCCATCGCGCTCTCCCACGGCTGGAACCTCGACGGCATCACCATCTGCGACCTGCAGACCGCCGAGGAGAGCCTCAAGGCGGACTCCCGGTACACCCTCTTCCACCCGTCGGAGATCGAGCTCTCGGAGACCACCCGCACGGTGCTCGCCGCGGTCGAGCGGGTCGAGCCGGCGCGGGTGGTGTTCGACTCGCTCTCCGAGATCCGCATGCTCGCCCGCGATTCCCTCCGCTATCGCCGGCAGATCCTCGCCCTCAAGCACTACTTCACCGGCCGCCGCTGCACCGTGCTGCTGCTCGACTACCGCACGCCCCAGGGCGGCGAGTTCCAGCTCCAGAGCCTGACCCACGGCGTGCTGACGCTCGAGCACCTCGCCCCCGAGTACGGCGGCCAGCGCCGGCGCCTGCGGGTGCAGAAGGTGCGCGGCATCAGCTTCCGCGACGGCTACCACGACTTCTCGATCGACCGCGGCGGCCTCGTCGTCTATCCCCGCCTCATCGCCTCCGGACGGCGGGCGAAGTACGAGCGCGAAGCGGTGTCCTCGGGGCTCGCCGAGCTCGACGCGCTCTTGGGCGACGGCATCCTCCGCGGCACCAGCACGATGCTCCTCGGGCCGGCGGGCGTCGGCAAGTCGACGCTCGCCATGCAGTACGCGCAGGCGGCGGCGCGGCGCGGCGAGCGCTCGGCGATCTACATCTTCGACGAGAACCCCGAGACCTGGCTGGGGCGCGCCGACGGCCTCGGCATGCCGCTCGGCCAGGCCGTCGCGGCAGGCACCATCGAGCTGCGCCAGGTCGATCCCGCCGAGCTCTCGCCGGGCGAGTTCGCGCAGCTCGTCTGCAGCTCGATCGACGGCGGCACGCGGATGATCGTCATCGACAGCCTGAACGGCTATCTGAACGGCATGCCGGAGGAGCGCTTCCTCTCCCTCCACGTCCACGAGCTCCTCGCCTACGCCAACCAGCAGGGAGTGGTCACCCTCCTGGTCATGGCGCAGAACGGCCTCCTCGGCGTCGGCATCGAGGCGCCGGTCGAGCTCTCCTACCTGGCCGACACCGTCGTGCTGCTGCGCTACTTCGAGGCCGCGGGGGAGGTGCGGCAGGCCATCTCGGTGGTCAAGAAGCGCACCGGCCGCCACGAGCGGACGGTCCGCGAGCTGCGCATCGAGGCGCCGGGCGTCCGCGTCGGCCGCCAGCTGACCGAGTTCAGCGGCGTCCTCGCCGGCCAGCTCGTCTATGCCGGCGGCGAGCCGCTGCTGCAGAAGAGCCCAGCGATCGAGGGCCGGCGAGAGCATGGCTGAGGGGCTCGAGGAGCGGGTCCTC
>DATBQN010000541.1:0-2489 GCA_036560825.1 Thermoanaerobaculia bacterium | reverse complement strand
GACAGCGGAACGATCGGCCTCGCCAGGGGAACGTAGGAAGGCGTGGCGAGCCGGGTCGGCAATACGGGGAGCTCCACGAGCGCGGGCACGCCGGATCCTCCCGTCACCTCCGCGGAGGCCACAGAACCGGCAGATGTGCGCCCCCAGGCGACCGGAGCCCGCGGATCTCCCAGCCCCTGCCAGGCGAAGGGGACGTAGGGCTCGGAGGCGGGCGTCCGCAGCGGCGCGGCTTCCTCGCCGCGGGCGCGCTCCAGGGTGCGGCGGAGGGCGTCGTAGACCCGGTCGAGCAGCCCCGAATCGCGGAAGCGGACCTCCGCCTTCTGGGGATGGACGTTGACGTCGACCTCCTCCGGCGGGATGTCGAGGAAGAGGAAGAGGGCCGGGAAGTCCTCGCCCTTCCACTCGTCGCGCACGGCGCGGTAGAAGGTGGCGAGCACGGCGCGGTCGCGGATCAGCCGGTGGTTGACGTAGATGAACTGCCGCCGACCGCGCGCCGTCGCGGGAGTGCCCACGAAGCCGCGGATCGCCTCCTCCCCCTCGGAGCCCGGCGGGATCTCGGCGAGCTCGCGGGCCAGCTCGGCGCCGAAGATCTGGCCGATCCGCTCGCGCGAGCCGGCGGGCGTCCCCGGCGCCGGGAGGGCATCGAGCAGCTCACGCCCCTCGTGGCCGACCTGGAAGCGCACGTCCGGCCGCGCCAGCGCGTACCCCTGCACCACCTCGACGCAGCGGCGCAGCTCGGTCTGCGGGGCCTTGAGGAACTTGCGCCGGGCCGGGACGTTGAAGAAGAGAGAGCGGACGTCGATCGTGGTGCCGCGCGGGCGGGCGAACGGCTCCGCCACCCGCACCCGGCCCCCCTCGATGACCACCCGGTGCCCCTCTCCCGGCTGCTCGGCCGTGGTCATCTCGACCCGGGCGACGGCCGCGACGGTGGCCAGGGCTTCCCCCCGGAACCCCAGGGTGGCGACCCGCTCGAGGTCGTCGAAGCTGGCGATCTTGCTGGTGGCGTGGCGGTCGAAGGCGAGCAGGGCGTCGTCCCGCCCCATGCCGCAGCCGTCGTCGGCGACCGCGATGCGCGACTTGCCGCCCCCTTCGAGCTCGATGCGCACCGCGGCGGCGCCGGCGTCAAGGGCGTTCTCGACCAGCTCCTTGACCACCGACGCCGGGCGCTCCACCACCTCGCCGGCGGCGATCTGGCTCACCAGGTGATCGGAGAGCAGATGGATGCGGTGCACGGAGGCCATTCTAGGCGCGAAAAGCAAAACGCCCGCGCGGGCGGCAGCCGGCGCGGGCGTCGCGGAGAGGCTTCGAGGGCTCTTAGGTTCCTTCTTCCCAGGTGTCGAGGTAGCGCTCCTGCTCGGCGGTGAGCTTGCCGGTCTCGACGCCCATCGACACCAGCTTCAGGCGCGCCACCTCGCGGTCGACGTCCTCGGGGATGCGGTGGACGGCGAGCGACAGCCGCTCCGGCGACTTGGCGATCATCTCGGCGGCGAGCGCCTGGTTGGCGAAGCTCATGTCCATCACCGCCGCGGGATGGCCCTCGGCGGCGGCCAGGTTGATCAGCCGCCCCTCGCCCAGGAGGTTGACGCGGCGGCCGTCGCGCAGCGTGTACTCCTCGACGAACGGCCGCACCGTGCGCTTGGCGCTGGACAGGTCAGCGAGCGCCGGGATGTCGATCTCGACGTCGAAGTGGCCGCTGTTGCAGACGATGGCGCCGTCGTGCATGGCCTCGAAGTGCGGTCGGGCGAGGACGTGCTTGTTGCCCGTCACGGTGACGAAGATGTCGCCGATCGAAGCCGCCTGCTGGATCGACATCACGCGGTAGCCGTCCATCAGCGCCTCGAGCGCGCGCACCGGGTTGACCTCGACGACGATCACGTTGGCGCCCAGGCCGTCGGCGCGCGAGGCGATGCCGCGGCCGCACCAGCCGTAGCCGACGACGACGAGGGTGCGGCCGGCAAGGAGGACGTTGGTCGAGCGGATGATGCCGTCGAGGGTGCTCTGGCCGGTGCCGTAGCGGTTGTCGAAGAGGTGCTTGGTGTCGGACTCGTTGACCGCCACGATGGGGAGCTTCAACGCCCCGTCGCGGGCCATGGCGCGCAGCCGGATGACTCCGGTCGTCGTCTCCTCGGTGCCGCCGCGGATCTTCGGCAGCAGAGAGGTCCACTCCTTATGGATGAGCGACACCAGGTCGGCGCCGTCGTCCATGGTGATGTGGGGCTCGGTCTCGAGGGCCGCCGCGAGGTGAGCGTAATAGGTCTTGTTGTCCTCGCCCTTGCGCGCGTAGACCGAGATGCCGTAGTCCTCGGCGAGGCTCGCCGCGACGTCGTCCTGGGTCGACAGCGGGTTGCTGGCGCAGAGCACGGCCTCGGCGCCGCCGGCCTTGAGCGTGCGCATCAGGTTGGCGGTCTCGCTGGTGACGTGGAGGCAGGCGGCGAGGCGCACGCCCTTCAGGGGCTGCTCCTTGGCGAAGCGCTCGCGGATGAGCGCCA
>DATBQN010000540.1:0-3814 GCA_036560825.1 Thermoanaerobaculia bacterium | reverse complement strand
CGTCTCTCCTTCCAGATGATTTTGCGGGGAGCGGCCCGAACAGCGGGGGTGCTTCCCGCCTCGCCAGGTAAACCGCCGGCGGTCCCGGCCGCCGGGCGGGGTGAATCCAGGGGTAAGACAATTATTATGCCACTTTCCAATCGCGACTTGTGCAAGCATCTCTAGCCTGAAGGAGATCTCTCAGGAGCGGCTTTCACGCGGGGGCGCAAAGAAATTTGACATCCCCGGAGTGTCGCGTTTTCGTTTTGTCATATCTGTGCCCCGAGACGGTGTAAACAGGGACATTCGTGCATCCCTCGATGGCTCCCCGGGGCGGCGAAACCGGCGCCTCGGGCGGGCTCCGGCGCCTACGGTAGAGTGAGGCGGTGGGCGATTACCTGGTCAACGAGGTCTTCTACAGCCTGCAGGGAGAAGGCGTGCGCGCCGGCACGGCCAACCTGTTCCTGCGCTTCGCGCGCTGCAACCTGGCCTGCGCGGTGGAGACGCACGGCTTCGACTGCGACACCGAGTTCGAGTCGGGACGGCGCCTGAGCCTCGAGGAGATCGCGGCGGAGCTCAGGGCGCTGGCGCCCGCCTGCGGCTGGGTGATCCTGACCGGCGGCGAGCCGGCGCTCCAGGTGGATCGCGAGCTCATCGACTGCCTCCACGCCGCCGGCTACCGGCTGGCGATCGAGACCAACGGCAGCCACGAGCTGCCGCCGGGCCTCGACTGGATCACCGTCTCCCCCAAGCTCGCCGAGCACGCCCTCCGCCAGCGCACGGCGGACGAGGTCAAGTACGTCCGCGGCTACGGCCAGGCGATCCCGGCGACCGTCGTCGAGGCCGAGCACTACCTCATCTCGCCCGCCTTCGACGGCGACGAGCTCGACCGCCGGACGTTCGACTGGTGCCTTCGCCTCGTCCGCGAGAACCCGCGCTGGCGCCTCTCGGTCCAACAGCACAAGCTCTGGCAGGCGCGCTGAAGCTCGCGCCGCGCCGCCGGTCGCCGTCCCTCGCGGGTCCCCCCGGCGCACCTAAGAGAGTTGGCGGTGCGGCGGTGTGCGCCGCCGGTGCCGGTATGATGGCGGCTCGCCCCGGGCCGACGGCGGGCGGGGCGCGAGAAGGAGAGCGAGCAGAGGAATGGAGATCCGGACGGTGGGCGTCGTGGGCGCCGGCGTGATGGGCGCGGGGGTGGCCCAGAACCTCTCGCAGACGGGACACCGGGTGGTGCTCGTCGACGTCGCGCCGGAGGCGCTCGCGCGCGCCCGGCAGGAGATCCGCAACGGCGTGCGCTTCCAGGGCATGTTCAAGAAGGGCGGGATGCTCAAGCCGGGAGAGGGCGCCGACGCGGTCCTCGACCGCATCGTCTTCACGGGCGATCTCGACGCCGTGGGCGAGGCCGACTTCGTGATCGAGAACGTGACCGAGAAGTGGGAGGTCAAGCGGCCGCTCTACGAGCGCCTCGACGCCCTCTGCAGGAGCGAGGCGCCGTTCGCCGCCAACACCTCGGCGATCCCCATCACGCGCATCGCCGCGGCCACCCGGCGCGCCCCGCGGGTGCTCGGCATCCACTTCATGAACCCGGTGCCGCTCAAGGGGACGGTCGAGGTCATCCGCGGCTACCACACCAGCGACGAGACGCTGGCGACCGCGCTCGGCCTCCTCGCCCGCATGGGCAAGGAGGCGATCGTCGTCAAGGACTCGCCGGGCTTCGTCTCCAACCGCGTGCTCATGCTCACCGTCAACGAGGCGATCTATCTGGTGCAGGAGTGCGTCGCGGCGCCGGAGCAGATCGACCGCCTCTTCAAGAGCTGCTTCGGCCACAAGATGGGGCCGCTCGAGACCGCCGACCTCATCGGCCTCGACACCATCCTCTTCTCGATCGAGGTGCTCTACGAATCGTTCAACGACGGCAAGTATCGCCCCTGCCCGCTGCTCAAGACGATGGTCGACGCCGGCCTCCACGGGCGCAAGAGCGGCAAGGGCTTCTACGACTACGGCGTCGCGCCCTAGCCGAAAGCCGAGGACCGATGGACCCGACGCAACAGAAGATCAAGGAGTTCCTCTCCCGCTTCTTCAAGAGCCACGACCTGCAGCCCGAGGAGGACATCTTCGCCCTGGGCTTCGTCAACTCGCTCCTCGCCATGCAGCTCGTCGCCTTCGTCGAGAAGGAGTTCGCCATCCGCGTCGAGGACGAGGACCTGGATCTCGACAACTTCCGCTCCATCCAGGCGATCGCCGCGCTGGTGGAGCGCAAGAGCGGGGCGCCCGCGGCGAGATGAGCCGGCCGTGACCGACGAGCTCTCCGGGATGCGGCTCGAGCTCTCGGCGCGCCAGCGCGCGGCGCGGAGCGAGTTCCGCGCCTTCGCCGCCTCGGCGATCGCCCCGCACGCCGACCGCTGGGACCGCGAGGAGGCGATCCCGGCCGACCTGCCGCGCCAGCTCGCGGCGCGCGGGTACCTGGGATCGCTGCTGCCGCCCGAGCACGGCGGCGCCGGGCTCGACATGATCACCTACGGCCTGCTGACCGAGGAGATCGGCCGCGCCTGCTCCTCGGTGCGCTCGCTCCTCACCGTCCACGACATGGTGGCCCAGGCGATCCTGCGGTGGGGGAGCCGGGAGCAGCGCCAGCGCTGGCTCCCGGCGCTCGCCCGCGGCGAGGTCCTGGGAGCGCTCGCCCTCTCCGAGGAGAACGCCGGGAGCGATGCCGGGGCGGTCGAGACGGCGGCGGTCGAGGCCGCCGACGGCGACGGCTTCGTGCTGACCGGCGGCAAGAAGTGGACGACCTTCGGCCAGCTCGCCGGCCTCTTCCTCGTCTTCGCGAAGTGCGGCGGCAAGCCCACGGCCCTGCTCGTCGAGCGCGACGCGCCGGGGCTCGCGGTGACCCCGATCCGCGGCCTGCTGGGCACCCGCGCCTCGATGCTCGCCGGGCTCGCCTTCGACGGCTGCCGGGTGCCGCGCGCGAGCCTCGTCGGCCGCGTCGGCTTCGGCATCTCGCACGTCGCCGCCGCGGCGCTTGAGCAGGGGCGCTACAGCGTCGCCTGGGGCGCCGTCGGCATCGCCCAGGCGTGCCTCGACGCCTGCCAGCGCTACGCCGCGCACCGCCGCCAGTTCGGGGCGCCCATCGGCGAGCACCAGCTCGTCCGCGCCATGATCTCGGACATGATCACCGGGGTCCGCGCCGGCCGTCTCCTCTGCTGCCGCGCCGGCTACCTGCGCCAGGCGGGCGACCCCGGGGCCCTCCCCGAGACCATGGTCGCCAAGTACTTCTGCGGCCGGCTCGCCGCCCGGGCCGCCGCCGACGCGGTGCAGATCCACGGCGCTAACGGCTGCGGCGAGGGATTTCCCGTGGCGCGCTACTTCCGCGACAGCAAGGTGATGGAGATCATCGAGGGGAGCAACCAGATCCAGCAGATCACCATCGCGCGCCTCGACTTCCAGGAGCTGTAGACCATGGACGCGACCGCCGCACCCCCCTCGTCCCCTGCAGGCCGCACCGGCGCCGGCGAGCAGCCCGCGACGAAGAAACAGAGCGTCAAGTGCCTGGTGTGGGACCTCGACAACACCGTCTGGGACGGCATCCTGCTTGAGGACCCCGAGGTGACCCTCCGGCCGCGGGTGGCCGAGATCCTCGAGGTGCTCGACGAGCGCGGCATCCTGCACTCGATCGCCAGCCGCAACGACCCCGACCTCTCGCTGGCGAAGCTCGCGGAGCTCGGGCTCGACGAGTACTTCCTCTACCCGCAGATCGGCTGGGGCTCCAAGGCCGCCGCGGTGGCCCAGATCGCCGCCGACCTCAACCTCGGGCTCGACGCCCTCGCCTTCGTCGACGACC
>DATBQN010000539.1:0-4147 GCA_036560825.1 Thermoanaerobaculia bacterium | reverse complement strand
CTCCGGACGGCACCGTCGCCGTGAAAGCCTTGCGGCCGGCGGCGTCGAGCGCCCCCTGCTGGCTGAAGATCTCCTTGTCGTCGAGCTTGCGCTCGGCGTTCCGGAAGGTGAAGCCGTCGAAGCCCTTGGGGGCGAAGGTCGAGTCGACGACGCGGACGCGCGTCTCGACGGCGAGGCCCGCCGCCGGCGGCCCGAAGAGGTAGCTCGAGGCGACACTGTAGGCGAGCGCCTGGCCCGGTCCGACGGGGCCGGTGGGCTTCGCGATCTCCACCCGGATGCGGTCGGGGACGAACTCCTCGACCTGGAAGCGGTACTGGCCGATCGTCTCCTCGCCGGCGAGGAGCTCGAGCGTGTGGCCGCCGGTCAGGGCGAAGGCCGGCAGGTCGAGGTGGAAGTCGGCGAGGCCGCGCTCGTCGGCGGTCACCTTCTGGGTGCCGCGCTCGCGTCCCTGGGGGTCGCGCCAGCGGAGCACCAGCGGCATCCTGGGCGGCGCCTTCAGGTGCTCGTCGCGGACGACGGCGAGGCCCACCACCCGCTCGCCCGGCCGGTAGATGTCGCGCTCGCCGTAGAGGAAGGCGCTGTAGCCCGAGGCCTGCGACGCGGCGCCGCCGACGTCGAGCCCCGTGGGGTCGATCTTCATGCGGTCGAAGAGGAGGAAGGTGAAGTCGTCCCCCTTCTCGACGGTCAGCATGTAGGGGCGGGCCTCCCGCTCGCCGGCCTTCAGCGCCTCGGAATCCTTGACCCGCCAGACGCCGTCGCCGTCCGTCCGCCCGGAGGCGAGCGTCTGGTTCTGCTCGGAGATGAGCGTCACCTTGGCGTCGGCGATGGCGGCGAGGTCGCGGAACGAGGAGACCCAGACGAGGAGCTCGCCGTTGCCGCGCTTGGCGACGACGCCGAGATCGGTGAGCAGCAGCCAGCGCTGCGACCCCTTGGGCTCGCCCTCGCGCGAGACGACGACGCGGTAGAGGCCGCGCTTCGAGCCGGCGGTAGCTCCAGGGGTGTCCCCGAGGTGGTCGTCGAGGGTGACCGGGGTGAGCTGCTTCCGGTTCTTGCGGTTGGCGAGGGTGAGGGTCTCCTCGCCGAGGCGGCTCCCCAGGTGGCGCGGGATGCGGGAGCCCTCCCAGGCGTAGTCCTCGTCGAAGAAACCGCCGTACTGGAAGAGGAAGAAGAGGTTGTTCAGGTAGACGCGGTCGACGGTGAGCTTCGCCTGCGCCACGTTGACGCTCTCGATCGCCACCGTGTGATGGCCGGCCGCGGAGAGGAACGTCCCCTGGCTCTGGAAGTCGACGGAGGGCTCGAGGTCGGGCAGGTTGACCTCGGTCTTGTAGGCCGCCTGGAGGACGGCGTCGTCGGTCGCCGGCATCCCCTTGTCGATGGTCAGGGTGTAGGTGCCGCCGGGCTTGAGCTCGCCGGTGAGCGACAGCAGGTTGCGCTCCGCCGAGGGGCGGACGGGGACGGCGGGGGCGATGTGGACGTACTTCTCGGCCACCGCGGCCGAGACCGGCGAGGAGAAGCGGACCTTGAGCGTCGACTCGTGGTCGCCGGGCTCGGAGGTCACCCCCCAGACGGCGAGCTTCTCGGCGGAGCCGACGGGGATCTCGTGCACATAGTCGTCGCCCAGCGGCACGTTGCCGGCGGCCGAGGTGAGCTCGCCGCCGACGACGAGGCGGACCTTCCGCTCCTCCTTCTTCTTCTGCACCGCCTCGGTGTGGAAGCCGATCGCCTTCTCCTCGTAGTTGGCCTCGAGGTCGACGACGATGGGCTTGCCGTCCGGCGCCTCGGGGTCGACCAGCTTGATGCGCGGCGCGAGCTCCTCCGGCTTGACGTCGTAGTTGAACTTGAGGGTGCCGCGGAAGATGACCTTCGCCTTGCCGGTGATCGCCGGCTCCTCGAGCACGTCGACCCCCTCGACGAGGAAGCGGTCGGTCACCACCTTGAGCTCGCGGTCGCCGGCGAGCTCCTGGCCGGGCTTGAGGATGCGCTCGGGCAGCAGGGTGATCTTGAACTCCGAGGCGACGGGGAAGCGGGAGGTCGGCTGGAAGCGCAGGGCGTTGGTGTCCTGCCATTTCCAGTAGCCGCCGAGCGAGGGCTCGATCTTCGCCGGCGCGGGATCGAGCACCTCGCCCTGCTTGCCCTGTCCCAGCGGATGGTCGAAGAGGATGTCGACGTAGGAGCGGCTCTTGCGGTCCATCACCACGTTGAACACCGCCACCGCCTCGCCCTTCGGCTTCGCCTTGAACCACGAGCCGGCGCCGCCGAGCTTGTCCTTGAAGGCGACCGCGGAGATCGCGACGAGGAGGAGGGCGAGCACCGCGATGACGGCGTCCTTCCAGCGCGGAGTCGGGCGAGACGGGGGCTGTGGCCGGTCCGGGGACGACGGCGACGTCGGCATGAACGGGGTCTCCTGAAGAGCGGGGTGAAGCGGGGTCTAGGTTACATCAGGACGGGCTTGAGTCGACGTGGCCGGGAGGGCTGCGGAATTGAAGCGGTGTCTACGAAGGGGCATCCTTCAGCCAGCCGGCCCTTCGTGGACTTCCTCGGCATAGGGCAGCACCTGGAAGCCCTCGCGGGCGGCGGCCAGGCGGAGGCGGTCGTCGAGGCAGACGAAGGGGGCGTCGGCGGTGCGCTCGCGGCACCAGACGAGGGCGGCGGCGAGCTGGAGGGCGTCGGCGGCGCGCAGGGGATGGACGGCGAGGAGGCGGCCGGCGCGGGCGCGGACCTCCTCTAAGGGCCGCACCTCGAAGGCGCTCGCTCGCAGGCGCTCGAGCACCGAGCGTGCCGCGCCCTCGGCGGCGAGCGAGAGCCGCCCCTCGCGGACGCTCCTCGCCAGCGCGCTGGCGCACTCGAGCGGCGCCACCCACCAGATCACGAGGTCGGAGTCGGCGCGAAGCAGCCGCTCCATCTCGGCCGACGCCGGCTCGCGGAGGGCGAGCGGCAGGAGCGCCGAGCTGTCCCAGAACCTCATGGCCTCGGCTTCATGAGAAGCTCAAGAGGCTCAACGGGAGAAGCGATCCGGCTCGGTGTCGGCCGCGGCGCTGCCCTCGTTGCGATCGTTGCGATCGCCGCGATCGCTGCGATCGCCGCGATCATCTCGCTCGTCGGCCAGGGCGGCGCGCGCCGAGGCTTCGGCGTCGCGCGGGCGCGGCAGGCGGAAGAAGTCGTTGCCGAGCCGGCGGTCCGGAGCGCGCAGGATGCCGGCCCGCACCAGCTCCTCGACGCCGGGCGCCTCGGCCGCGGCGAGCGGCACGATGCGGGCGATCGGCCGGCCGTGCTCGGTCACCAGCACCTCCTCGCCGGCCTTCACCCGCGCCAGGTACTCCGAGAAAGCCGCCTTGAGCTCCGCGATCCCCGCGCTCCGCATGAGGACAATCTAGGCCGACCGATCTGACCTGTCAAGTCATAATTCGGGTCTGCGGCGCGCCTCGCTCAGCGGTTGACCATGCGCTGCGCGCCCTCGGAGTATCGGGCCCCCTGCACCGTGATCCGGTCGGCGGCGCTCTCGATGTCGCGGAGATCGCCCTCGGTGAGCTCGACGGCGGCCGCCGCGACGTTCTCCTGCAGGCGATGCAGCTTCGTGGTGCCGGGGATGGGCACGATCCAGGGCTTGCGGGCGAGGAGCCAGGCGAGCGCGATCTGGGCGGGCGTCGCGTCCTTGCGCTGAGCGATGCTCCCGAGCAGGTCGACCAGCGCCCGGTTCGCCTTGCGGGCCTCCGGCGTGAAGCGGGGGACGGTGCTGCGGAAGTCGGTGCTGTCGAAGGTGGTGTTCTCGTCGATCTTGCCGGTGAGGAAGCCCCGGCCCAGCGGGCTGAAGGGAACGAAGCCGATCCCGAGCTCCTCCAGGGTCGGAAGGATCTCCGCTTCGGGCTCTCTCCACCAGAGCGAGTACTCGCTCTGGAGAGCGGTCACCGGCTGGACGGCGTGCGCGCGGCGGATCGTCTGCACGCCTGCCTCGGAAAGGCCGAAGTGCCTCACCTTGCCCTCCTGGATCAGCTGCCGCACCGCCCCCGCCACGTCTTCGATCGGCACCTCCGGGTCGACGCGGTGCTGGTAGAAGAGGTCGATCCGATCGGTCTTCAGCCGCTTGAGCGACGCTTCCGCGACCTCCTTGATGTGCTCGGGCCGGCTGTTCAGGCCAGCCTGCTTCCCG
>DATBQN010000538.1:0-4997 GCA_036560825.1 Thermoanaerobaculia bacterium | reverse complement strand
GTTGGTCGTCTCGACCCGTCCCTTGCGCGTCAGGGCGTAGACGAAGAGTTCCTGCTGGCCCTTCGAGTTCACCATCCCGAGCCGGATGGGGAGCATGAACTTGGGCGACTCGTAGGCGACCTGGAGCGGCCGCAGGTAGGTGAAGCCGAGCTTCGCCTGCTCCTTCAGGTTGACCTTGGCGACGAAGAAGTGCATCCCCTGCTTCAGGTAGCTGCCGAGGACCGCGGAGGCGCCGGGCGGGATGCGGTAGCCGTTCTGGGTGAGCCAGGTCGTCAGGCCGTCGCTCTGCTTGGCCGAGAGGATGAGGATGTCGTACTCGCCGACCGTGTAGGTCGCCTCGATCTTCACCCCCAGCGTCTCGGCGCTCGCCGCCATGCCGCCGGCGACCCCCAGGGGCGCGGGTACCGCCGTCACGATAACCTCCAGCGGCCGGCAGGGATCCTCGTCGTAATACTCGACGAGGCGCGGCGCGGAGTAGGCGTCGAGGTGGTCGATGAGAGCGCGCTCGGCGACGTGGATCTGTCCGCGCTCGAGGATCGTCGGCACCGGGATGACGATGGCGAACTCCTTGGGATCGCCCTCGAAATCGTTCGACATGGTGAGCACGGTGCGGTCGCCGTCGCGCACCAGGGCGACCTGCGATGCCTGGTTGAACAGCTTGGTGTCGGCCTTGGCGACGTAGAAGCCGCAGAAGGCCTGGGCGTCGCCGGCGATGAAGAGGCCGAGGCCGGCGAGCGCGAGGGCGCTGCAGAGAGAGGGGAGCCGTTTCATGGCGTTCCTCCTGGATCGGACCATCGTTCCGCCGGGCCGCGGCGCGGCCCCTAGCGGTCCCATACGTGCTTCCACCACGGCTCGGGCTCGGGCAGCTTTCCCGCCGTCTTCAGGCTCATCCTGCCGCGGATGCGGTCGACCCCCCAGCCGGTGAGCGCCGCGAGCGTCTCGGCGTCCTGCTCCTGGCGCCTTCCCAGCTCGCTCCGATAGGCCGCTGCCTCGGGGCACGACGCCTCGCCGCGCCAGGGATGGCGGATCACGTAGTGGCCCTGGAAGTTCTCGCGGTCGGCGGTCTCCTGGAAGACGAGGTCCTCCGGGAAGTGGGCGGCGTCGTAGCGCACGTGGAGGCGGGTGACGAAGATCTGTTGGGAGCCCGTGGCGCCGCCGGCGAGCCAGAAGACGCCGAGCTTCCGGAGCTCGTCGGCCGACAGCGGCTCGGCGGCGCAGGGGTCGCACCAGCTCATGTCCCAGGCGTACTCCAGGAAGACCGCGCGCATGTCCTCCCTGGCGACCTGGCGCGCGAACATCGCCTTGTAGAAGCCGCCGAACTCGTCCTTGACGAAGAGCGGCACGTCCATGCCGGCGGGGAGCTTGACGGTGCGGTAGTCGGTCGTCTCGACGCGGCCCTGGCGCGTCAGGGCGTAGACGAAGATCTCCTGGGGGCCGTTCGCGTTCACCATCCCCAGCCGGATGGGGAGCATGAACTTGGGCGACTCGTAGGCGATCTGGAGCGGGCGGAGGTAGGTGAAGCCGAGCTTCGCCCGCTCCTTCAGGTCGACCTTGGCGACGAAGAAGTGCATCCCCTGCTTGAGGTAGCTGGCGAGGACCGGCGGCGCCCCACGCGGCACGCGGTAGCCGTTGGCGGCGAGCCAGGCGGCGAGCCCGGCGCTCTCCTGGGCCGAGAGGATGACGATGTCGTACTCGCCGATCGTGTACTGCGCCTCGACCTTGACCCCCAGGCCGCCGAGGGCCTTCCTGGCGAGCGGAGCGGCCTGCGGGCGCGGCGGCGGCGCCGCCTCGTCCATCATCAGCATCTGGCAGGGATCGGGGTCGAAGTACTCGACCAGGCGGGGGGCCGAGTAGGCGTCGAGGTGGTCGATCAGCGCCTTGTCGCCGACGTGGATCTGGCCGCGCGCGAGGAAGGTCGGCACCGGGATGACGATGGCGAACTCCTTGGGGTCGCCCTGGAAGTCGTTGGCCATGGTGAGGACGGTGCGGTCGCCGTCGCGCGCCATGACCACCTGCGAGGCGCGGTTGAACAGCTTGGTGTCGGCCTTGGCGACGTAGAAGCCGCAGAAGGCGTGGGCAACGCCGCCGGTCGCGAAGGCGGCCAGGGCGAAAACGAGGGCGGTCCGGACGAGGCGTCTCATGGCGATCCTCCGCGGGAAGGGCGTCGTTGCGTCGACCTCGGCCGCGGCCGCTCCGTGCCGCACCGCCGTCCGGCCCGGCCAGGCGTAGCGCCCGCCGGGCAGCAGGCGGTCGAGGAGCGGCACCGCCGGCGCCGCCAGGGCGAGGGCGAAGAGCAGGCCGTTCTGGCGATAGAGGACGAAAGTGATGAAACCGGCGATCCCGGCGACGAGCGCCGCGAAGACGATGCGGCCGGCGCGCGAGTCGGGGGTGGTCTTGGGGTCGGAGATCATGAAGAAGGTGAAGACGAGGAAGGCGCCGCTGGCGAGCTGGTGGAGCGGGATCGCCGCCGGCTGGCCGAGCCACAGCGCGCGCCCGAAGACGAGCGCCAGGTAGGAGGCGAGGAAGGCGTAGGTGACGTCGGCGCGCGCCGCGCGGTTGACGACGAGACCGCCCAGGCAGGCGACGAGGAAGGCGAGGAGCGCGGCGTTCCCCCACTGTCCGGGCGACACCCAGACGCGGCCGCTGGCGAGGATGAGGAGGACGATGCCGAAGTTGGTGGGGTTCCAGACGTGCTTGCCGCCGATGCGCAGGACGAACTTGCTCCCCACGGCGGCCACGGCGGCGAGCGCCGCCAGGCCGAGGGAGTTGGTGCGCACGAGGAGGCAGAGCGAGAGCCCCGAGATCATGGCGCTCCGCGGATCGAAAGCGGGGAGGCGGCGAAGGCGCGTCCCGGCGTACTGGGTCACCAGCGCCGTGGCGAGCAGGACGGCCGCCTGCGGCACGCCGATCTCGAAGTCGAGCGCCAGCACTCCATAGAGGAGGAGCCCGGCGAGGACGGCGATCTGATAGAGGCGCGGATCGAAGCGCCGCTCGCGAGGCCTGAGCCCGGCTGCGCGGGCGGTCGCGGTGACGGCCATCGAGAGCGCGTCGGGGGCGGCGAGGGAGATCGGGGAGCTGGTCATGCACCCTTAGACACAGCGGGCGCGGAAAAAGTAACCGGCGCTTCGATCGCGCTCTCAACGCGCGGCGCGGCCGGCGCGTAGAAGGGGCAGACGAACGGCTTCAACGTCGCGGCCGCAGAGGGCCGCGAGCGACCGGCGCCCGCCCGCACGCGCCAGGAGGACCTCCACCATGGCTCGACCGTCCCGAACGCCTCGATCGTTCCGGCCCAATCCCATCGCCGCGCTCGCCCTGCTCGCGCTCTTCGCGCCACGCGCGGGAGCCGCCGGCGCGTCGGCCGTCCCGCTCGGGGCGCGCATCGCGGTCAGCGACTGCGAGGGCTGCCTCATGGACTTCCCGTCGGTCGCCGGGACGCCCTCCGGCCGCTTCCTCGCCGTCTGGCAGTCGGCCCAGCGCCTGCCGCCGCCTCATCCTTCGGTGCGCGAGCGTCTCTTCGCCTCGTGGGGCGCGCCGCGCACGGCGGAGCTGGCGCTCGATCGGCGCGCGGTCGAGCAGTTCGACGTGCAGGTCGCCCCGACGCCCCAGGGAAATTTCGTGGCCGTGTGGTCGGCGGTCGTCGGCGGCGAGAGCGACGTCTTCGCGCAGCGCCTCTCGGCCCTCGGCGCCCCGCTCGGCGCCGTGATCCGCGTCAGCGCCGATCCGCCGCGCGCGCCGGCGGCGCCGTCGGACTTCAATCCCGCCGTCGCCGTGGCGGCGGACGGCGGCTTCGCGGTCGCCTGGATGAGCCTGGTGCCGCCCTCGCCTGCCGGGCCGGGCTCGCCGCCGGTCCTCCTCAGCCGGCGCTTCGACGCCGCCGGACGGCCGCTCTCGAGCCCGGTGCAGCTGAGCGACACCCTGGTCTCCGGGCGGCGGGCGTCGGTCTGCATCGACAACGCCGGCCGGCTGGTCGCCACCTGGGTCTCCCTCGACGGCCTCTTCCCCTTCGAGCCGAGCCACGAGGGCGTCGCCGTGCGCCGCGCCACGCCCGCCGGCCAACCGCTCGGCCCGTCGATCGTCGTCTCGCCGCCGGCGAACGAGAGCGCCGCCGCATCCGTCGGCTGCGGGCCGGGGAGCACCTTCGTGGTCGTCTGGCAGGGCGATCGCGTGATCGGCTCCGGCCGCACGGCCCTCTTCGCGCGCCAGTTCACCCGCGCGGCGCGGGTGTTCACGCCGACCCTCCGGGTGGACACCTCGGCGGCGCAGTTCCCCGTCAACCCCGCCATCGCCTTCGACCGCGGCGGCAACTTCATCGTGGTCTGGGAGGGCGACGCGCCGGAGGGCGGGCAGCGGATCTCCGCCCGCCGCTTCGCCTTCTCCGGGGCGCCCTACGGCCCCGAGTTCGTGGTCGCGCCCGTCGCCACCGACATCCCCGCCCATCCCGCGGTCGCGACGACCGGCACCGCCGGCGCCTTCGTCGTCCTCTGGCGGGACGGCGCGGTGGGGCTTTCGGGCCAGCGGTTCACTCCGTAGGAGGCCGATGGTACGATCCCGCCCGGGAAATCCGTCATGCAGACCGACCCATCTCCCGTCACGCGCAAGGCGAACTGGCTCCCCTGGGTGGGGCTCCTGCTCAGCGTGGTCGCCGCCCTCAGCTACCCGCTCGTCTTCTACCGGTTCCCCGTGACGCGCGACGTCCCGTGGGTCAGCTTCCTGCTCTTCGGCCTCGCCCTGGCGGCCCTCGCCGTCGGCCTGAAGCGCGCCTTCGCCCGCCAGCCGGCGTACCGCGGGAAGATCTCGGCGCCCATCCTCACCGTCCTGAGCGTCGCGCTCCTCGCCCTCTTCAGCTTCGGCGTGTTGGTCGGCTCGAAGAACCTGCCGGCCTCCCTGGGCGCTCCCAAGGTCGGCCAGAAAGCGCCGGACTTCACGCTGCCGGACGCGAGCGGGCGGCAGGTCTCGCTGGCGCAGCTCCTCGCCGAGCCGGTGGGCGCCGCCGCGCG
>DATBQN010000537.1:0-11956 GCA_036560825.1 Thermoanaerobaculia bacterium | reverse complement strand
GGGGGGCACCAGCTCTTTTTCTGGCTGGTGTCCCTTTTTTTGCAGTTCCCGCAACTATACTCAGTGGAGGGCAATCTCGCCTCCCTGCGATTTCTCGGCCGCCAGGGCTCCAACCCGGCAGACGCTTCAGGAGGAGAGGATGAGCTATCACCCCGGCCGGCAGGTGCTCGAGAGGTTCGCCCGCGGCGAGGTTCTCCGGCACGAGGCACGGCGGATCGTCAATCACCTGCGCTCCGGGTGCCGGACCTGCCAGCGCGAGATCGACAGCCTGCTCCCCCTGGGGGAGGCGGCCCTGCTGCCGGACCCGCCGCCCGAGCTGCCGTTCGAGCGGGAGCTGGCCGGCTCGTGGCCGAAGCTGGACATCCAGTACCTCAAGAGCCAGTTCACGCGCTTCGAGCGCGAGCGCCAGGAAGCGCCGGCGGCGGTGGCCGAGCTCCTGGCCCTCACCGCCTGCGAGCGGCAGGAGGCGGCCCGCTCGGACCGCCGGCTCTGGACCCTGGCGGTCTGCGACGGGGTGATCGACGCGAGCTTCCGGACCGGCTTCGACGACCCCGCCCGCGCCGTCGAGCTGGCCGAGCTGGCGATCGACCTCGTCCAGCAGGTCGACGCGGCGGGCTACGACCGCACGGTGATCACCGATCTCAAGGGCCGCGCCTGGAGCTACCTGGGGAACGCCCGCCGGATCAGCTCCGACCGGCGCGGGGCGGGCGAGGCGCTCGACATGGCGCAGAGCCTGATGGACGAGGGCTCCGCCGATCCGCTCGAGCAGGCGAGGCTGCTCGATTTCAGGGCGTCGCTCGCCGCCGACCGCGGCCGCTTCGAGGAGGCGATCGAGCTCCTCGACATGATCATCGACATCTACGGCGAGATCCACGAGCCGCACCGGCTGGGGCGCGCCCTGTTGAGCAAGGGCATCGTCCTCGGGCACCGGGGCGATCCGGAGGCGGCGTCGGCGCTGATCCGCAAGAGCCTGCCGTTGCTCGACCGCGAGAGCGAGCCGCGGCTGCTCCTCTGGGCGAGCCACAACTTCGCCTGGTTCACCGAGGAGGCCGGGCGCCCCGCGGAGGCGCTGGCGCAGCTCGAGAGCTTCGCCCACCTCTACGACGAGTACCCCGACGCTGCCGCCCACACGCGGCGGCTCTGGCTCACCGGCCGCATCGCCGCCGGGCTGAATCGCGGCGCGGAGGCCGAGGCGGCGCTGCGCGAGGTCCAGCGGCGGTTCAGCGAGCAGAACCTCGCCTATGACGCCGCGGTGGCGACGATGGACCTGGCGGCCCTGCTGCTCAGCCTGGGCCGCAGCCGGGAGGTGGCCGCCCTCGCCGCCGAGACGTTCCCCATCCTGGTCGCCCAGGACGTCCATCACCACGCGCTGGCGGCGCTCGTCGCCTTCAGCCACGCGGTCGATCTCGACTGCGCGACGCCCAAGCTCGCCCGCCGGGTCGCCAGCTATCTCCTGCGCGCCAGCCGCAACCCCGGCCTCGAGTTCAACGCGAGCTGACCCGTCCGCCCCGTCCTCTCCTCCCCTCCGCGGCCCATTGCCGGTATCCTGATTCCGGTATCCTAGGGGCTCCAATCCGAGCGCCCCCGCGCTCTCGACCCGGGAGGAGATCCGAAATGAAGCAGAACCTCGGCCTGATGCTGCTCGCCATCTACCTCATCCTCGTCGGGCTCTCCCAGATGTTCAGCCTCAGCTTCGCCTACATGGGCCTGATCATGGGGATCCTCGCCCTCGTGTCCGGGATCCTCATCCTCGCCCGGCGCTGACCGGGCCGGCCGGCGCCGAGCGCCAGGCCAGCTCTCCATGCGCGCGATCCGCTTCCTCAAGTATTACGACAAGGGCTCGACGGTTATGGGCGCCGATCAGGTGAGCGCCGGCCTCGCCGCCCGCGGCGTCGACGCGGCGACGATCTATCCCCGCGACCTCGCCGGGCTCTCGGGGGCGATCGTCGTCGCCATCAAGACGTCCCGCTGGTGGGACCTGGCGCGCGCCCGGCGGGCGGGAAACCGCACGGTCCTCGACGTCCAGGACACCGTCGTCTTCAAGCAGAAGATCAAGAACCTTCGCCTCTTCGACGGGCTGATCTTCAAGAACGAGCGCCAGCTCGCCGACTTCGGGCGGCCGGGGGCGGCCGGCGCCCGCGATCGCGTGATCTACCATCAGTGGGACCCGCGCTACCGCGAGACCCCGGCCGGCGACGGGGCCTTCGCCATCGCCTACCTGGGCGACCGCCGCTCCTTCGCCCTCGGCGACCAGATCCCCGGCGTCGTCTGCTGCTCGGGCGACTACTTCCGCCGCGCCCTCGAGTTCAACTGCCACCTCTCGATCCGCGGCAACGAGCGCGAGGTGCTCTACAAGCCGAACTGCAAGATCTCGACGGCGGCCGCCTGCGCGGTCAACCTGGTGACCACCCGCGACGTCTCCGCCGTCGAGCTCCTGGGAGAGGAGTATCCCTACTACACCACGGCCGACCTGCCGAGCATCCTGGAAACGATCGAGCGCGCGCGCCGCGAGTTCCACGGCCCGACCTGGGAGCGAGGCCTCGCCGCCATGCGCCGGGTGCGCGAGCGGACCGGCATGGAGCGTATCCTGGACGACTACCTGGCCTACTTCGAGCTCTTGGACTGAACCATCCGCACACTGAGGAGGGCACCGCGATGAGCGTCGAGATCACCGGGCGATACACCGGCAAGCTGGGAACCGAGCTCACTCACGGACCCTCGGGCGCTCTCTTGAGGACGGCGGCGCCGCTGGACAACCAGGGCGACGGCAGCTCGTTCTCGCCCACCGACCTGGTGGCGGCCGCCCTCGCCTCCTGCATCGTCACCACCATGGCGATCGTCGCCGAGCGCGAGGGGATCGCCTTCCGGGACGTCACCTTCCGGGTGGAGAAGCACATGATCGCCCAGCCGCGGCGGATCGGGGCGCTCCCCGTCGTCGTCCACATGCCGGCGGGCCTCACCCCGGATCAGCGACAGAAGCTCGAGCGCGCCGCCCATACCTGCCCCGTCCACCGGACCCTGCTGGAGGACGTCGACAAGCCTGTAACGTTCGTCTATCCCGAGGGTTAGCTACCTGCGAGCGGTGGCGCGGAGCAGCTCGGGGAGGTGGCGCTCGATCCAGCGCTCGGCGCGGTCGAGGAGGGGGTAGAACCGCTCGCGGCGGCGAAACTCCGGGGTGTGCACGTAGCGCCGCCCGTTGAGGAAGACCGGCGGCAGCGCGGCGTGGAGCAGCTCGTGGTAGACCACCCCCTCCACGACGTAGCGCGGCACCCGCCCGTGGTCCAGGGCGCGGTGGACGCGGATGAGGTTGTCCTCGTAGGAGTAGCTCCCCAGCTGGATGGTCGACTTCCGCGCCTTCCGCCCGCGGCAGCGGTGGCTGACCGTCCCCCCCGCCTTCCCCCAGGTGATGTCCACCTTGAGCCGGCCGCCGAAGAAATCCCGGTTGAGCTCGTCGCGGAGGGTGCGGAGGTCGAGCGTCGCCCCCACCGGGTCGAGGAGCGGCCGGCGGTGCGGCTGCGCCGGCGCCGAGGCCCGGTGGCGGGTGAAGTGCTCGCGGATCACGGCGAGCGCCTCGCGCGCGCGGTCGCTTCCCTTGCGGCTCTCGACGAAGGCGGCCACGGCGCGCAGCACCAGCTCCGGCGCGTCGGCGAAGGAGCGGTGGATGCGCAGCGCGATGGGCTGGCCGGCGCGGGCGTTCTTGACCGTCAGGATGGTGCGGCGGTTGTCCGTCAGGGAGAGCGAGGAGAGCCGACCCTTGGTCAGCCGCGAGAGGCGCCGCAGGAGCTCGGTCTCCGACAGCCGGCGGGGCGGACCCTCCCGCCGCTCCAGGGACAGGAGCGGCGCCGGGGGAGACGGCTGGGGCCGTTCCGCGGGCGGCGCCGGCCGCAGGCCGAAGAGCTCGAGCTGGACGGGGAAGGGCCTGCCCGGCGCCCCGGCGGGGGAGCGGCGGGCCGTGCGGCGGGGCTCGCGAGGGAGGGCCTGGGCCGACGCCTTCACCGGAGCTCCATCCTTTGAAGAATGAGTACTTTACGAGGATCGCTTGCCCTCTCGGGGCCGCTTCGGCGGCGAGAGGGGGACGGCAGACGCTCCACGAGCGAGCGGATCTCCAGCAAAGGGTACCTCCGCGGGGGAAGGCCCGCAGGACGCGAGCGCCGTGGCTCTGCCCACCGTGGCCAGATGAACTCTAGCACATCGGCAGAGAGGCGCTACCCCCCTCGGCAAGGCGTAAGCCGCCGGAGCGGCCTTCGAGCGGTGGAGCGGACAACGGGTGAATTGCGCGAAAATGAGCCGGGAGTGGCCGGTTTGGTGCCCGGATCGGGAGGTCTTTTGGCGTTTTGCTGGAAAGCTGCCCGTCCTTGGCCCCGGCGTGACAATTCTCCGTCTTTTTCTAGGGAATGAGCCAGCGCTCCCCGATGCCGAGCGCATGGACCCGCCGGAGGTCCGCCGTCCCCGCGGCGACCTCGCGGGCGAGCACCCGGGGGGCGAGATCCACCGGCTCGTCGGTGAGGTCGAAGACCCCCCAATGCATGGCCACCATGTGGGCGGCGCCCAGGTCCTGGAAGGCGCCGAGGGCCTCCGCCGGGCTCATGTGCTGCAGGCGCATGAACCAGCGCGGCTCATAGGCGCCGATCGGCAGCAGGGCGACGTCGATGGGGCCGAAGCGCCGTCCGATTTCGGCGAAACCGCCGAAATAGCCGCTGTCGCCGGCGAAAAAGATGCGGCGCGAGCCGGAGTCGAGGAGCCAGGAGCACCAGAGGGTCGAGTTCCGGCCCGCGTCGAGCCGGTTCGACCAGTGCTGGGCGGGCAGGCAGGTCAGGGTCCAGCGCCCGTGGCGGACGCTCTGCCACCAGTCGAGCTCGACGATTGGAGGGGTTGGAACGGTCGGGCCGCCCAGCCGGCGGCGGAGCCAGGGTCCCAGGCCCAGCGGCACGAACCAGGGAATGGGAGGGAGGTGGGCGACCGTCCAGGCGTCCAGGTGGTCGTAGTGATTGTGGGAGAGGACGGCGAAGGCGTGCGGCGGCACCGAGGCGAGGGGGATTCCGGGGGGCGTGAGCCGCGGGGGAAGGAAGGCGCGGGGACCCCAGTGAGGGTCGGTGAGGACCACGTCGGGGCCGTCCTGGAGGGCGAAGGTCGAGTGGCCCACCCAGGTGAGCGAGGGGGGTTGGGACGGCGAGGCGAGATAGGCGCCGTCGTTGGCCACGATCGGCACCTCGGGCGGCCGGCGGCGCCCATAAGGGTTCCTGCCCAGCTTCCAGCGCAGGAGGTCGGCCATCCCGCGGGTCTCCGGGTTCCAGGGGTTGAAGAACCGTCCCTTCGCCTGGTGGGGGGCATAGAGGAGGGAGGGGTCCCCGGCGGCGGCATTCCCCAAGCCCTTCAGTCTCCGCCCGGCGGGCCGCCGGCGAGGAAGGCGCGGCGGATCTCCTCCATCCGCCGCCGGTTGACGCCGAAATCCGAGCGTCCGAGCCGCGAGGCGGAGCGGAAGTGGATGCGCTTCGCCTCGTCGTCGAAGAGGAACTCGACGTCGTCGACGAAGCGAAAGAGGGCGGAGCGCACCTCGGCATGGAGATACCCGGTCCGCTCGAGCTCGTCGGCGACGATCCGCGTCCGCGGCAGCGCCTCGAGGACCGCCCGCAGGCGGGCGCGCGCCGCCCGCGGCTCGCGGTAGGGGATCGGCTCCATGCGCTGCTCCGGCCGGCCGCCCTCGCCGGTCGAGACGCAGTTGGGCGTGCGAGGACAGGGCGCGAGGCGGGCGAGCGAGCTGGTGGGGGTCGGTGCGGGCATGGTCGGGACGCCGTGAGAGGGCTCCGGCGTTGCTCTATTATGTACGCCGTTTCGGCGGGTCGAGCCCGCATCGGACATCCAGCGAGCCAGGCGAGCGAGGCGCGACCATGTTGATGCTGTCTGCCGGGGAACGGCGCGCGCTCTGGCGGCGCCTGATCGAGGCCATCGAGGCCTACGCCGAGGGGGTGGAGAGCGCGCCGGTGGCGCCGCGCCTCGCTCCCGAGGAGATCCGGGCCCTCCTCGCCCGCTTCGACTTCGGGCAGCCGGTGGCGCCCGGCGAGGCGCTCGACTTCGCCGTCGACGGCCTCTGGCGCCACCAGGTCCATACCCCCCATCCGCGCTACTTCGGCCTCTTCAACCCGGCGCCCGCCACCATGGGGATCGCCGCCGACGCCCTGGTCGCCGCCTTCAACCCCCAGCTCGCGGCCTGGAGCCACAGCCCGCTCGCCGTCGAGATCGAGCAGCACCTCGTGCGCGCCTTCGCCGAGCGCTTCGGCTACGACCCCCACCGCGCCGAGGGAACCTTCACCTCGGGCGGCGCCGAGGCCAATCACACGGCGCTCCTCGCCGCCCTCCTGCGCGCCTTCCCCGAGGTCGGCCGCCGCGGCCTCCTCGCCCTGCGCAGCCAGCCCGTCCTCTACGTCTCCTCCGAGGCCCATCACTCGTTCCTCAAGGCGGCGCGGCTCTGCGGCCTGGGCACCGACGCGGTGCGGGAGATCGCGGTCGACGCCGACCTCAGGATGAAGCCGGAGGAGCTGCGGGCGGCGATCGAGCACGATCGCCAAGATGGGTGCGCGCCATTCCTGGTGGTGGCGACCGCCGGCACCACCGCCGCGGGCACCATCGATCCCATCCCCGAGATCGCCGACCTCGCCGAGGAGGAGCGGCTGTGGCTCCATGCCGACGCCGCCTGGGGCGGCGCGGCGGCGCTCGATCCCGGCCTGGCGGGCGTCCTCGCCGGCATCGAGCGCGCCTCGTCGATCACCTTCGACGCCCACAAGTGGCTCTCCGTGCCGATGGGTGCGGGGCTCTTCCTCACCCGGCAGCCGGGGAGCCTCGAGCGCGCCTTCCGGGTGGCGACCGGCTACATGCCGCGCGACGCGGGCGAGCTCGCGGTCGCCGACCCCTACGCCCACTCCATCCAGTGGTCGCGCCGCTTCATCGGGCTCAAGGTCTTCCTGTCGCTCGCCGTCGCCGGCTGGCGGGGCTACGAGGAGGCGATCCGTCACCAGACGGCGATGGGGGAGCTCCTCCGCGAGCGGCTGCGAGCGGCCGCCTGGGAGACGGTCAACCGGACGCCGCTCCCCGTCGTCTGCTTCGCCGACTCGTCCCGCCCGGACGGCCGCTCGGCGGCCTTCCTGGAGGCCGTCGCGGCCGACGTGGTGGGGTCCGGAAGAGCCTGGATCAGCACCGTCCGCCTGGGCGAGGCGGAGCCGGCGCTCCGCGCCTGCATCACCAACGTCCGCACCGGCCCGCCCGACCTCGACGCCCTGGTGGCGGCCCTCGGCGCGGCTCGCCGGCGGGCGGCTCCGCCGGCGAGCTGAGACGGCCCGCCCGCCGGGCCGGCAGGGGGGAGGTTTTGTCACGCCCGGCGGGAACGCGACACTCTACTAGTGGAGCCGGCGGTCAAGGGGCTAAACTACTCACGCCGGCCTCGAACGGACGCGGGCGCCGCAAGGAGAGACGGACATGAGCTGGGAAGACAAGGAAGACACGACCATCTACAAGGTCGTGGTGAACCACGAAGAGCAGTACTCCATCTGGCCGGCGCACCGCGAGAACCCGCTGGGCTGGAACGACGTCGGCAAGAGCGGGCCGAAGGACGAGTGCCTGGCCTACATCAAAGAGGTGTGGACCGACATGCGGCCGCTCTCGCTGCGCAAGAAGATGGAGGAGATGGAGAGGGAGAAGCAGGCGGCGACTCCGTCGTCCAACTGACGGAACCGCCGGCTGCGGCCGCTCCGTCGACCGCTCGAGATTCCGGTCCCATCGTGAAGCCCAGCCCCCCACCCTCCGAGCGGTGGCTCGCCTACCGGGAGCCCAACCCACGGGCTCGCCTGCGGCTCTTCTGCTTCCCCTACGCCGGCGGTGGCGCCTCGGTCTATCGCGGCTGGGGTGCCTCGCTGCCCGGCGACGTCGAGGTCTGCCCGGTGCAGCTCCCCGGACGCGAGAGCCGCCTGCGCGAGGCGCCGTTCTCTCACTGGGAGCCGCTGGTCGCGGCGCTCGCCGAGGTCCTGCCGCCCTACCTCGAGATGCCCTTCGTCTTCTTCGGTCACAGCATGGGAGCGCTCCTCTCGTTCGAGCTGGCGCGGGCGCTGCGGCGGACCGGCGGGCCGCTCCCGCTCGCCCTCTTCGTCTCCGGCCGGCGGTCGCCCCAGCTCCCGGCGCGCGAGGAGCCGATCCACACCCTTCCCGAGCCCGAGTTCATCGCCAAGCTGCGGGAGCTCAACGGGACGCCCGAGGAGGTGCTCCAGCACGCCGAGCTGATGCGCCTCCTGCTGCCGATCCTGCGCGCGGACTTCGGCGTCAACGAGACCTACGAGTACCGCGACGAGGAGCCGTTCGACTTCGGCATCTCGGCCTTCGGCGGCCTGGGCGACGAGGACGTCACCAAAGAGGACGTCGAGCTGTGGCGCACGCAGACCCGCGGCCGCTTCCGCTTGCGGATGCTCCCCGGCGACCACTTCTTCCTCCACGGCGCGCGCGATCTGATCACCGAGGCGCTGTCGCGCGACCTCGCCGAGCTCGCCGGCCCCACCCTGACCGAACGGGCCTGGTGACCGCCGCGAGCCCGGCGCCCGCCTGGCCGCGGCGCGGGCTGCCGGCGGCCCTCGACCTGCCGGAGGGCGAGATCCAGATCTGGGCCATCCCGCTCGACCCGCCGGCCGAGCGCGTCGCCGCCCTCGCCCGCAGCCTCACCCCCGACGAGGAGGCGCGCGCCGCGCGCTTCCGCTTCGACGTCCACCGGCGGCGCTACGTCGTCGGCCGCGGCGTCCTGCGCGAGCTCCTCGGCGCCTACCTCCGCGTCCCCCCCGCCGCTCTGCGCTTCGACTATCGGGAGCGCGGCAAGCCCGATCTGGCGGCCCCCTGGCGGAGCTCGGGGCTCGCCTTCAACCTCTCGAACTCGGAGGACCTGGCGCTCGCTGGCTTCGTCGCCGGCGGCGACCTCGGGGTCGACGTCGAGTTCCTGAAGGAGATGCCCGACCTCGCCGAGATCGCGACGCGCTTCTTCTCGGCCGCCGAGGTGGCGGCGCTCGCCGGCGTGCCGGCGGAGCGGAAGAAGGAAGCCTTCTTCAACTGCTGGACGCGGAAGGAGGCCTACCTGAAGGCGGTGGGCGTGGGGCTCGCGGCGCCGCTCGACTCCTTCGCGGTGACCCTGGCGCCGGGGGAGGCGCCGCGCATGCTCACCCTCCAGGGAGACCGCGAGCGCGCCGCCGGCTGGTTCTTCCGCCACCTCGAGCCGCGGCCGCAGTTCCTGGGAGCGGTGGCGATCGAGAGGCCGATGCCGGCGGGATCGGCCGAGCCCCGGGTGGTCGCCTGGACCTACGAGCCGGGGGCGTCGCTCGACGCCTCGACCCCGGCCGGCTGAAGCTCCCGCGAGGTCCCCAGACCGCCGAAGCCGGCGGCCGCCGGCTCGCGATCGCCGGCGGCGTGGCCCCGCAGCCAGGCCGCGAGGTGCGCCCTCTGCTCCGCCGTCGCCTTGGGGTCGACCTCGAGCCTCCAGCGCCGCGCCGGCTTCTCGCCGAAGGTGACCGGCAGGCGGGTCAGGCGCTCGCGCCGCGCCAGCAGGAGGGTCGCCCGCTCGCCGGGCCGGAAGGCCTTGAGGCGCTCCGTCCAGGCGTCCGGAGGGACCCGGTAGTCGCCGATCGCCAGGATCTCGTCGCCGGCGTTCACCCCCGCCTGGTAGGCGGGCGTCCCCCGCTTGACCTCGGTGACGGTCAGCCGCCCCTTCTGCACCTCGGTCTCGATGCCGAGCCAGCCGGCGGGCTCCTTCCGCGGCTCCTCCGCCTCCTCGGCCCCGCCGTCGTCCCTGGCGCGGTCGAGGGTGAAGCGCAGGCCCAGCCAGTCGAGGGCCTCCCGATAGTCGAGCTCGTCGGCGGCACCCACGGCGCGCTCCAGCCAGTCGCCGGCGGCGCGGCCGGCGACCTCCTCGACGAGCTGGCGGAACTGCGCCTCGGTGAAGCCGTGCTCCCCGGAGTAGCGGCGCCAGGCGAGGCGGAGCACGTCGTCCAGGCTGCGCTCGCCGCGGGTGGCGCGGCGGATGCGGGCGTCGAGGAGGAAGCCGACGACCGCGCCCTTGGTGTAGTAGCTGGTGCCGGTGTTGACGAAGTTCTCGTCGCGCCGGTAGTACTTGATCCAGGCGTCGAAGGAGGCGGCGCGGAGGGACTGCACGAGGCGGCCGGGGCTCGCCTGGAGGGTATCGACGTGCTTCGACAGGCGCTTCAGGTATTCCTCCTGGGTGGCGAGGCCGGCGCGGGCGAGGAGCAGGTCGTCGTAGTAGGAGGTGAGGCCCTCGGCCATCCACAGGCCCTGGGTGTAGACCTCGCGCTCGTAGTCGAAGCGGTCGAGCTCGACCGGCCGCAGCCGCTTCACGTTCCAGGCGTGGAAGAGCTCGTGCCCGGCGAGGCCCAGCCAGTCGAGCCTTCCCTCGCGGGTGCGCGCCTTCCAGCGGCTGGTCATCAGCACCGTCGAGCTCTTGTGCTCGAGGCCGCCCGACTCCTCGGTGATGAGATTGAAGAAGACGAAGCGCGCATAGGGAGCGCCGCCCCAGAAGGCGATCTCCTCGGCGACCAGCCGCGCGAGGTCGGCGGCGGCGCGGGCGCCGTCCCATCCGCTCGTCTCGCCGCCCGCCCCCTCGTCGACCAGGAGATGCGACCGTCCCGCCACCTCGAAGCGATGGACCTCCGGGTTGCCGGCGTAGATCGGCGAGTCGACCAGGGTGTCGAAGTCGTCGGCGCGGAAGGCGTGCTCGGCGCCGGAGATCGAGGGGAGGGCGGAGATCGAGGTCTTCCAGGCCGCCGGCAGCACGAGCCGCACCTCGTAGGGCGCGGGGCGGCCCTCCGGCGGAGGGAGGGGGGCGAGGAAGGTGGGAGCACCGTTGATGAGGGCGAACCCCGCGTCGACGAAATCCGAGCGCACCGACATCTCGTGCGCGTAGAGCCGGTAGCGGACGATCGCCTGCTCGGCCCCGGCGAGGGCGATGCGCCAGCGGTTCTTGGCGACCTTCTCGACCGCGAGCGGCCGCCCGTCCGCGTCCGCGGCCGAGAACCCTTCGACGTGCCGCGCGAACTCACGCACGAGATAGGAGCCGGGCGTCCAGACGGCCATCGCGAGCTCGAGAGACGGCAGCCCGCGGGCGGGGAAGCGGCCCTCGACCTCGATCAGGTGAGTCTCCGGCGCCGGAAAGCGGAGGGTATAGACGATCGGTTCGGGCATCTCGGCTCCGTAAAGAGTGAGCGCGCGCAACCCTCCCAACGTGCCCATGACGCGGAGGCGCGCGGCTGAACGCATCGTTCGCGATACCAGACCGGACCTTACCGCATTTCTGCCCTTTCGGATGCAACCGGATCGTGCTTTCGCCGCACCTTTCTTCGCTCCGGGTCGAACTCCAGGCCGCGCCGCTGGAGGCGACCGGGACCACCCGACGGATGCCACGGCTATACTCCCCCGTCGGCCCTCGGTCGGCCCCCGTCGGCCCCGGAATCGCCTCGTGACGCTCGCCTCCGATCTCCACCGCCAGCCGGCGGCCGCGCCCGCCCGCGATCGCTTCGCCGCCGCTCTCGGCGGCCTGGTCGAGGAAGACCGCGCGCTCGCTCTCGCCGCCGGCCCGCCCGAGGGGCTCCCGGAGCTCCGCCGGCGCTGGCGCTCCTGGCAGCGCCGCGAGGTGATGGCGGCCGTCCCCTCGACGCTCCCCTTCGTCACCTCGGGCCTCGCGCACGGCCTTTCGCTCGTCGCCGACCTCTACGCCGGCGAGGGCCGGACGGTCGCCATTCCCGGCCCTTTCTGGGGCAACTACCGCCAGGCCTTCGCGGTGCGCCGCGGCGCCCGCCTGTTGACCGCGAACGCTTACGAGCCGAGCGGCGACGCGAGCTCCGGGCCGGCGGCGGCCCGGTTCGATCCGCAGGCGATCATCCGCGCGCTGGCGCCGCTGCCGCCGGGCGAGCCGGCCGTCGCC
>DATBQN010000536.1:0-2910 GCA_036560825.1 Thermoanaerobaculia bacterium | reverse complement strand
GGATGTGCATCTCCTGCCGGACCACCACGTCGGCGTCGGCGAAGGCCTTGTCCGTCCCCTGGCGGTCGCCCGCCTCCCAGTGCCAGATGTGGTTGTCCTTCTTGTCCTTCTTGTCGGTGCGCAGGACCTGGGCGCCCGGCTCGAGCGACTTCTTGGGGTCGACGATCACCGGCAGCGGCTCGTACTCGACCTCGACCGCGTCGACGCCGTCGGCCGCCGTGTAGCGGTCGGTCGCGATGACCGCCGCCACCTCCTGCGCCTGGTACATCACCTTCTCGACCGGGAGGACCATCTGGGTGTCCGACATGAGCGTCGGCATCCAGTGGAGGTTGAAGCCCTTGAGCGTCTCGCCGGTGATCACGGCGAGGACGCCGGGGACGGCGAGCGCCTTCTCGGTGTGGATGGCCTTGATCTTGGCGTGCGCGTAGGGGCTGCGCACGATGTCCATCTGCACCATGCCGGGGAGCTTCAAGTCGTCGATGTAGTGGCCCTGGCCGCGGATGAAGCGCGGGTCCTCCTTGCGCTTCATGGAGTGGCCCATGCCGGAGACGGCTGCGCTGGTGCGGGGTTCCATGGCGAGTCTCCTATCCCGCGTCCGGGGTGGCTGGATGCATCTTGGCGGCGGCGTGCTGGACCGACTTGATGATGTTCACGTAGCCGGTGCAGCGGCAGAGGTTGCCCGAGATGGCCCGGCGGATGGCCGCCTCGTCGGGGTCGGGGTTGGATTGCAGAAGAGCGTGGCTGGTGATCATCATCCCCGGCGTGCAGAAGCCGCACTGCAGGCCGTGCTCCTGCCAGAAGCCCTCCTGGATGGGGTCGAGCTGGCCGTCCTTCTCCAGCCCCTCGACCGTCACCACCTCGCGCCCGTCGGCCTGCACGGCGAGCACGGTGCACGACTTGACGGGCTGGCCGTCGAGGAGCACCGTGCAGGCGCCGCAGTGGGTGGTGTCGCAGCCGATGTGGGTGCCGGTCAGCCCCAGCACCTCGCGCAGGAAGTGCACCAGAAGGAGGCGGGACTCGACCTCGGCCTTGCGCTCGACGCCCTGGACCTTCACCTTGATCGCGTGGTTCGCCATGGTCAATGCGCCTCCTGGGATTGCGCCCGCTGGATCGCCTTGCCGAGGGCGCGGCCGGTCAGCACGCGCGCCATCTGGCGCTTGTATTCGATCGCCCCCCGCCGGTCGGCGCTGGGCGAGGCGGCCGCCGCCGCCTGCCGCGCCGCCTCGGCGATCAGCTCGGCGGTGGGGACCTTGCCGGCGAGGAGCTGCTCGGCGGCCTTGGCGCGGATCGGCGTCGGCCCCGCATTGGTGAGCGCGATGCCGATCCCGGCGATCTCGCCGCCGGCGCCGAGCGTGAGCTGGACGGCGGCCGCGGCGGTCGCGAAGTCGCCCACCTTGCGCTCCAGCTTGACGTAGGCGCCGCCGCTGTGAGCGGGCGGCGTGGGGATGCGGATCTCGATCAGGATCTCGTCGGGCGCCAGCGCCGTCTGGAAGAGCCCGCGGAAGAAGTCGTCGATGGCGATCGTCCGCTCCCCGCCCGGCCCCTTCGCCACCACCCGGGCGCGGTAGGCGAGCATGGTCGCCGGGTGGTCGTTGGCGGGGTCGCCGTGGGCGAGATTGCCGCCCACCGTCGCCAGGTTGCGCACCAGGGGATCGGCGATCACGGCCGCGGTGTCGGCGAGCAGCGGGTACCTGCGCTGGACGACCGCGGAGCGCTCGAGCGCCGACTCGCGGGTGCGGCCGCCGATGCGCAGCTCGCCGTCCTTCTCCTCGATGTACTCGAGCCCGGGTATGCGCCCGATGTCGACGAGGTGGCCCGCGGCGCCCAGGCGAAGCTTCAAGAGCGGCAGCAGGCTCTGGCCGCCGGAGAGGACCTTGGCGTCGTCGGGGTGGGCCGCGAGCAGCGCCACGGCCTCGTCGAGCGTCTGCGGTGCGTGGTAGTCGAACGGTGCGGGAATCATTCCCTATCTCTCCTTTCGCGAACCAGATCCCTCATTGCCTGAGAAGCCAGACGATCAGTGCGGCGACGGCGACGACCGCGATCCAGAAGCCAGGGCGGCGGAGGGTTCGCCCGATCGCCCGCTGGACCGCCACGGCTCCCAGCGAGCCCACGTCGAGCGGGGCCACCGCCGGCTCGGAGGGCGGTGGAAGGGGCCGCGGGGCGGGAATGGGGTCGGTCGCCGGCATCGCCGTGACCGCCGGGGTCGGGAGACTCGGCGCCGGTGCGGGAGCGCTCGCCTCGACCGCCGGAGCAGCCGCCGCCAGCTCGCGGCGCATCCCCTCGGTGAACTTCTGGAAGAGCTGATCGCTCACGTCCTGGATCATGCCGCGGCCGAACTGCGCCAGCACGCCGACCACGTTGACGTCCGAGACCACGGTCACCTCGGTCTCGGCGGGCGAGCGCGACACGATGCGGCTCTTCATCCGCATGTCGGCCCCCCCCTTGCCGCGCGTCTCCTGGCCGGAGGCGGCGAGCTCCGCCTCGCCCGCGGCGGCGTCGAGGCGCTCGAAGCGCATCCTGCCGCGGTAGCTCGCCGTCACCGGCCCCACCTTGACGGTGATCGTACCGGCGTAGCTCTCTGCGTCGAGCGTCTCGGTGATGGCGGCGCCCGGCAGGCAGCGCGCCACGCGGTAGGGGTCGGTCAAGAAGGCCCAGACGTCGGCGGCGGGCGCCTGGACGACGAAGCTCTTGACGATTTCCATGCCCATGACGTGGACTCTCGGACCTCAGGCGGCGAGCAGTGGGAGGAGCCGCTCCAGCGACTCCAGATCGTGCGCCGGCAGCAGGCGATCGACGTACGGCAGCGCCGCCGCCATGGCGCGCGCCGTGGGCTCGTAGCGCGCGTCGCCGGCGAGCGGGTTGAGCCAGAGCACGCGCCGGGCCCGCGCGCGGATGGCGCGCATCGCCGCG
>DATBQN010000535.1:0-13273 GCA_036560825.1 Thermoanaerobaculia bacterium | reverse complement strand
CCTTCGACTACGACAACGACGGCCGGCTCGATCTCCTCTTCGGCAACTATTTCAAGCCGGTCGACCTGCTCGACCTGAAGGACCGCCACATCCTCCCCAACAACCTCGACCAGGCGGACAACGGCGGCGGGGTGACGCTCTGGCACAACGAGGGGCCGAACGCCCGCGGCGGCGTCACCTTCGTCGAGACGACCGCCAAGGCCGGCCTCGGCCGCCACACCGGCTGGACCCTCGACGTCGGCCACGCCGACCTCGACAACGACGGCTGGCAGGACCTCTACCTCGCCTGCGACTACGGCACCGACCGGCTCTTCCTCAACCACCGCGACGGCACCTTCAAGGAGGTGACGGAGAAGGCGATCGGCTTCGACACCAAGAAGGGGATGAACGTCGACTTCGGCGACTTCGACCGCGACGGCTGGCTCGACATCTACGTCACCAACATCACCGACGACTACATGAAAGAGTGCAACATGCTGTGGCACAACAACGGCGTCGACGCCGCCGGCCAGCTCACTCTGACCGACCTCTCGAAGGAGACCGGCACCTGCTCGACGCTGTGGGGCTGGGGCGCCAAGTGGGCGGACTTCGACAACGACGGCTGGCCGGACATCTTCGCCGCCGACGGCCTGCGCTCGGCGGGGCCGAAGGACTACATCCCGGTGCTGGTCGAGATGATCATCAAGCCGGGGATCGACTTCACCGACGTGGCGAGCTGGCCCGACATCGGCGACATGAGCTGGAGCGGCTTCCAGAAGAAGAAGCTCTTCCGCAACCTGGGCGACGGCACCTTCAAGGAGATCGCGGCGGCGGCGGGGGTCGACAACGTCCTCGACGGCCGCGGCGTGGGGATCGGCGACTTCGACAACGACGGCCGCCTCGACATCTACCAGACGAGCGCCGCGCAGCCCTCCCTCCTCTACTGGAACCGCACGCCGGACGCCGGCCACTGGCTCGAGCTCAAGCTCGTCGGCAGCCGCTCGAACCGCGACGCCATCGGCGCCCGCGTGACGGTGACGGCCGGCGGGGCGAAGCTCCTGCGCGAGGTCGACGGCGGCAACGGCTACGCCAGCCAGAGCAGCCACCGCCTGCACTTCGGGCTGGGTGCTTCGGCAGCGGTGGACGCCGTCGAGGTGCGCTGGCCGAGCGGCCTGGTGGAGCGGATCAAGGTGCCCGTCGACCATATCTCGACGGTCCGCGAGGGCAGCGGGGTGGCCCTCAAGTGAGGCCGTCGATCGTCCTCGGGACGCTCCTCCTCGCCGCCGCGGCCGCTTCGACCCCCGTGGCGACGCCGACCGACGACCGGGCCGAGGCCCTCTGGCAGCACCGCAACCTGGGGAAGGCCTTCTACGAGAACCCCACCACCCAGCTCCAGGCGGTCGGCGAGCTCAAGAAGGCGCTCGACCTGGCGCCCGGCTCGGCGCGCGAGCGGCTGAACTACGGCCTGGCGCTCCTCCGTGCCGGGAAGACCGAGGAGGGGACCGCCGAGCTCCTCAAGGTCGAGGCCCAGGACCCCAAGCTGCCGCATCCCTGGTTCAACCTCGGGATCGCCTACAAGAAGGCCTCGGACGACGAGCGCGCGATCCAGCAGCTCGAGCGCTTCGTGACCCTGGCGCCCGACGAGCCGGCCGGGCACTACAACCTGGGCGTGCTCTACGACGCCGCCGGCCGCCGGGACGAGGGCCGGCGCGAGCTCGAGGCGGCCGAGCGCCTGGACCCCGACCTCGCCGGCCCGCACTTCCAGCTCTACAACGCCGACAAGCGGGCCGGACGGACGGAGGACGCGGCGCGCGAGCTGGCAACCTTCCAGGCGATCAAGAAGCGCCAGGCGGGAGCCGCCATCCCCGAGGACCTCGAGTGGAGCGCCTACGCCGAGATCTACGATCCGGGAGAGGCGCGGCAGGGAGCCGCCGCTCCGCCGCCGGCGGTCCCCCTCCGGCTCGTCCCCCGCGAGCTGGCGCGCGGCGTCGACCCGGCGACGGCCGGGCTCGCCGTCCTCGACGCCGACGGCGACGGCCGGCCGGACCTCCTCGCCTGGTCGGCCGCCGGGGCGACCCTGTGGAAGGGCGGCGCGACGCGGGTCTCGCCGAGCGGCCTCGAAGGGCTCTCGGGCATCGTCGCCCTGGTGCCAGGCGATTTCGACAACGACGGCCTCCCCGACCTCTGCGTGCTGGCCGGCTCTGGCGCCCGGCTGTTCCACAACGAGAAGGGGACCTTTCATGCGCTGCCGATCACCCTGCCGGCCGGGCCGTTCTCGACCGCGGTCTGGGTCGACGTCGACCACGACTACGACCTCGACCTCCTGCTCCTGGGCGAGCGCCAGGCCCTCGTCCGCAACCGCGGCGACGGCTCCTGGAGCGACGAGACCGCCCGCTTTCCGTTCGTCCCCGGCAGGGCCGTCGCGGCGGCCGCCTTCCACGCCGTCTCCGACACCCAGGGGGTGGACGTCGCCGTCGCCTATGCCGACCGCGAGGCGGTCCTCTACCGCGACCGGCTGGGCGGGCGCTACGAGGCCGAGCCGCTGCCGCTCCTGCCGCGCGGGGCGCGCGCCCTGGCCGCCTACGACCTCGACGGCGACGGCTGGAACGACCTCGCGGCGGCCGGCCAGGCCGGGCTCGTCCTCCTGCGCAACCGCTCGGCGGCGGCCGCCGGCGAGGCGAGCTACCGCCGGACGGTCTGGGAGGCGGCCCCGCCGCCCCCCGGCGCGGCCGCGCCGTTCGCCTTCGCCGACCTCGAGAACCGCGGCGGGCTCGACCTCGTCGCGGGCGCCTCCGCCTACCTGCGCTCCCCCCAAGGTGCCAGCCGATTTGTATTCGGGGCGGGGGAGCCGATCGGGCGGGGGAGCGCGGCCGTCGCCGCGGCCGATTTCGACGGCGACGGGCGGACCGACCTCGCGGCGGTGGGGGAGGACGGCGTCCTCCGCGTCCTCCGCAACGAGACCGCGACCCCCAACCGCGCCATGGTCCTCTCCCTCCTCGGGGTCAAGAATCTCAAGCTCGCGGCGGGCGCCGAGGTCGAGGTGAAGGCCGGCGCGAGCTACCAGAAGCTCGCCTACCGCGGCGTGCCGCTGGCCTTCGGGCTCGACGGGCGCGCCGAGGCCGACACCGTGCGCATCACCTGGCCGAACGGCCTCATCCAGAACGAGCCGCGCCAGCCGATCCCGCCCGGCGCGCCGGCCAAGGTCTTCAAGGAGGCCCAGCGCCTCTCCGGGTCGTGCCCGATGATCTTCACCTGGGATGGGACGCGCTTCCGCTTCATCACCGACGTCCTCGGAGTGGCGCCGCTCGGGGCGAGCCTCGGCGACGGCGAGTACTTCCCCGTCGACCACGACGAGTACGTGCAGATCCCCGGCGAGGCGCTCGCCGCGGCCGGCGGCCGCTACCGGGTGCGCATCACCGAGGAGCTCCGCGAGGTCTCCTACCTCGACCACGTGCGGCTGATCGCCGTCGATCATCCGGCCGACCTCGAGATCGTCACCAACGACAAGTTCAAGGGGCCGCCCTTCCCCGAGTTCCGGCTCTTCGGCGTGCGCCGGAAGGTCCATCCGGTCGCCGCGCGGGACGACGCGGGCCGCGACGTGCGCCGCCTCCTCCTCGCCCGCGACGGCACCTACCCGGACGGCTTCCGCCGCGACTTCGCGGGGGTCGCCGAGCCGCACTCGCTCACCCTCGACTTCGGGCCCGCCGCGGCGCGCGACAATCGCGCCGTGCTCGTCCTCTCCGGCTGGGTCGACTGGGCCGACGGCAGCACCTTCCTGGGATCGGCGCAGGGCCGGGCCGGCGGGCTCCAGATGCCGCGCCTCGAGGTCCGCGACGGCGGCGGGCGCTGGGTGACGGCGGTCGAGGACATGGGCATTCCGTCGGGGAAGCCGAAGACGATCGCCGTCGACCTGACGGGCAAGTTCCCTTCCGCCTCGCGCGAGGTGCGCATCACCACCAACCTCTGCGTCTACTGGGACGAGATCTACCTCGACGAGGACGCCGGTCCGCCGCCGGTGCGCCTGACGCCGCTCCTCCCGGCGGCGGCCGACCTCCACTTCCGCGGCTTCTCGACGCCGGTCATCCATCCGCGGCGGACGCAGCCCGAGGGCTTCGACTACGCGCGGCTCATGCCGCTCTCGATGTGGAACCCGACGCCCGGCCTCTACACCCGCTACGGCGACGTCGCGCCCCTCCTCGTCGCCATCGACGACCGCCTCCTCATCATGGGATCGGGCGACGAGGTGGAGCTGTCCTTCGAGGCCGGCGAGCTGCCGCCGCTCGCCCCCGGCGCCCGCCGCGACTTCCTCCTCCTGGTCGACGGCTGGGCCAAGGACGCCGACGCCAACACCGCCTTCTCGCAGAGCGTCGAGCCGCTCCCCTTCCACGCCATGTCGCGCTACCCCTATCCGCCGGCGGAGCATTTTCCGGACGACCCCGAGCACCGCCGCTGGCGGGAGATCTACAATACGAGACCGGCCCTGCGACTCATCCGCCCGCTCGCTCCGCCGGTGCCCGCCGCGGAGCGAGCCGGGGCCGGCACGAGGACCTCACCATGAACCGATCGCCGCTCGCCACCTTCGTCGGAGCCGGTGCGCTCCTCCTCCTCGTCAACACCGCCTACGTGGCGGCGTTCGCCTCGCCGACCGTCTTCTACATGGCGAACGTCCTCCTCCATCTGGTGCTGGGGATCGCCGTCGCCCTGGGCGCCGCCGTCCTCCTCGCCCGCCGCCCCGAGCTGCGGCGGGGGTTCGGCCTCGCCGGCCTCGCCTTCGGCGCCGCCGCCGCGATCGGCGTCTATCTCGCCGTCGCCGGGAACGTCCGCGCCAACCACGGCCTGCTCGTCGCCCACGTCGTCGCGGCCGGCCTCGGCCTCGCCCTCATGCTCCCCTGGGCCTTCCGGCGCGCGGCGGAGTGCGGCGGCCCGCGCTGGCGGCTCTTCCGGCAGCTCCTGCCGGCGGCGATCGCTCTCCTCGTCGCGCTGCCGCTCGTCACCCGCGCCTACCACCGGCTCCATCCGGACCCGGCGGCGCGCATCGAGAACCCGCTCGTCGTCCCCGCCTCGATGCAGGGGGAGGGCGGCGGCCCCGGCTCGCCGTTCTTCCCCTCGTCGGCGAAGACCAACGTCGGCGGCATCATCCCTTCCAACTTCTTCATGGACTCGGCGACCTGCGGCGAGTGCCACCAGGACATCTTCAAGCAGTGGAATTCCTCGGCCCACCACTTCGCCTCGTTCAACAACCAGTTCTACCGCAAGTCGATCGAGTACATGCAGAGCGTCATCGGGCCGCAGCCGAGCAAGTGGTGCGCCGGCTGCCACGACCACGCGGTCTTCTTCAACGGCCGCTTCGAGCGCCCGATCGAGGGCCAGGTCGACACACCGGAGGCGCGCGCCGGGCTCGCCTGCACCTCCTGCCATGCCATCGTCCACGTCGACAGCTCGATGGGCAACGGCGGCTTCACCATCGAGTACCCGCCGCTCCACGAGCTCGCCACGAGCAAGAACCCGGTGGTCAAGTCGCTCGACCACTTCCTGACCTACCTGAACCCCGAGCCGCACCGGCGGACGTTCCTCAAGCCCTTCATGGTCTCCCAGGGGGCGGAGTTCTGCTCCGCCTGTCACAAGGTGCACTTGGACGTGCCGGTCAACAGCTACCGCTGGTTCCGCGGCTTCAACGAGTACGACGCCTGGCAGGCCTCCGGCGTCTCGGGGCAGGGGGCGCGCTCGTTCTACTACCCCAAGGCGTCGCAGGACTGCATCGGCTGCCACATGCCCACGGTCGACTCGCGGGACCCCGGCAACCGCGACGGCAAGGTCCACGCGCACTTCTTCCCCGGCGCCAACACGGCGCTCCCCTTCGTCAACCGCGACGCGGCGCAGCTCGCCCGCCAGGAGGCGTTCCTCAAGTCCGGCTTCATCACCGTCGACCTCTTCGCCGTCTCCCCCGAGGACGAGGGCGCGCCCGGCCAGCCGGCGATGGTCCGGCGGGTACCGGCGGGCGGGGCGGGCGGCGAGGCCGCTCCCCAGGCGATGACCGGCTTCGCGGTGGGGGAGGAGGCCGAGCAGAACGTGCCGGCGGTGATCCGCGAGGTGGGCCGGGTGACGGCGCCGATCGATGCCGCCGGGGCGGCGGTCGCGCCCGGCTCCACGGTGCGCGTCGACGCCGTGGTGCGGACGCGGACGATCGGCCACTTCTTCCCCGGCGGCACCATCGACGCCTTCGACGTCTGGCTCGAGCTGAAGGCGACCGACGCGGCGGGGAGGGTGATCTTCTGGAGCGGCGAGGTCGACGACGGCGGCAAGGGGCCGGTCGAGACCGGCGCCCACTTCTACCGCACCTACCAGCTCGACGCCGCCGGCAACCTCATCAACAAGCGCAACGCCTGGCAGTCGCGGAGCGTCCTCTACACCCGCCTCATCCCGCCCGGCGCGGCGGACACCGTCCACTTCCGGCTGCGGGTGCCGAAGGACGTCGTGGGCCCGATCGCCCTCGAGGCGCGCCTCAACTACCGCAAGTTCTCGCACTACTACACGCAGTTCTCCTACGCCGGCCGGCCGAAGCCCGGGCAGGACCCGCGGCTGCTCTCGCCGCACCAGAACAGCCTCGCCTACGACTTCTCGCCGCGAAACGTCCCGGCCGACGTCTCGGGCGAGATCAAGGGCGAGATCCCCGACCTGCCGATCGTCGTCGTCGCCTCGGCGAAGGCCGCGCTCGCGGTCGGCCCTGCCGCGGCAGCCTCCTGGAAGCCGGTCGTCCGCAAGGCCGACCGCGAGCGCTGGAACGACTGGGGGATCGGCCTCCTGCTGCAGGGCGACCTGAAGGGCGCTGAGTACGCCTTCCTGCGCACCACGGAAGCCGAGCCCGGCTACGCCGCCGGCTGGGTCAACGTCGCGCGGGCGCTCATCCAGGAGGGCGAGACCGAGCGCGCCAAGCCCTACCTCGCGCGCGCCCTCAGCCTCAACCCCAAGCTCGCGAGCGCCCACTTCTTCCAGGGGATGATCGAGAAGACCGACGGCGATTACGACGGCGCCCTCGCCTCCCTCCGCAGCGCCGCCGCCCAATACCCGCGCGACCGGGTGGTGCTCAACCAGATCGGGCGCATCCTCTTCCTGAAGCGCGACTACCGGCAGGCCGTCGCCGTCCTCCAGGACGTCTGCAGGATCGATCCCGAGGACGTGCAGATGCACTACACGATGATGCTCTCCTACCGCGCCATGGGCGACGCGGAGAAGGCCGCCCGGGAGGCGGCCCTCTTCCGCCGCTTCAAGGCCGAGGAGTCGGCGCAGGCGATCACCGCCATCCCCCGCCGCGCCAGCCCGGAGGACAACAACGAGCGCCAGCTCATCCACGAGCACGAGAGCGTGCCGCTGCCGCTGGCGCCCTCGCGGCCGGCCAGAGAGGCGACGACCGCCGCCGCCGGAGGGATGCCGTGAGCCGGCGGCTGCCCCCGGGCGCCCTCGCTGCCGTCCTCGCGGTGACCGCCGTCACCGCCGCGGCGGCCTTCGCCCTGTCCGCCGGCAAGGCGCCGCCCGCGAGCGTCGTGACCTCTGCCGGCTCCTCGATCCGCTTCACCGACGTGACGGGAAAGGCCGGCATCCGCTTCGTCCACAACGCCGGCCGCTCCGGCAGGAAGCTCCTCCCCGAGACCCTCGGCTCGGGCGCCGCCTTCTTCGACGCCGACGGCGACGGCTGGCTGGACGTCCTCTTCGTCAACGGCAAGGACTGGACGGGCAAGGGCCGGCGGACGCTCCCCGCCCTTTACCGCAACGACCACGACGGCACCTTCACCGACGTCACGCGGGGGAGCGGGCTCGACGTCGAGATGCACGGCATGGGGGTCGCCATCGGCGACTACGACAACGACGGCCGCGAGGACGTCTACGTGACGGCGCTCGACGGCGACCGCCTCTTCCACAACGAGGGGCACGGCAGGTTCAAGGACGTCACCGCCGCCGCCGGCATCAAGAACGCGAGCTTCGGCACCAGCGCCGCCTGGCTCGACTACGACCGCGACGGCAAGCTCGACCTCTTCGTCGCCAACTACGTGCAGTGGACGCCGGCGGGCGACCTCTGGTGCTCGCTCGACGGCGTCACCAAGTCCTACTGCACCCCCGAGTCGTACAAGGGGACGTCGTCGAAGCTCTACCACAACCTGGGCGACGGGCGCTTCGAGGACGTCTCGCATCGGGCGGGGATCGACGACCCCACCTCGAAGTCGCTCGGCGTGACCGTCCTCGACTACGACGGCGACGGCTGGCCCGACCTCTTCGTCGCCAACGACACCCAGCCCAACAAGCTCTACCGCAACCAGAAGAACGGCACCTTCGCGGACGTCGGCCTCGAGGCCGGGGTCGCCTTCGGCGAGGACGGCGTGGCGCGCGGCGCGATGGGGGCCGACGCCGCCGACTACGACCGCTCGGGCCGGCCGCACCTCCTGGTCGGCAACTTCTCGAACCAGATGCTCGGGCTCTACCACAACGAGGGCTCGGGAGTGTTCGTCGACGAGGCGCCGCGCTCGGCGGTGGGGAAGGCGAGCCTGCTGACCCTCGCCTTCGGCGTCTTCTTCTTCGACTACGACCTCGACGGCTTCCCCGACATCTTCGCCGCCAACGGCCACCTCGAGCAGGAGATCAGCCGCGTCCAGCCGCGCATCCACTACGAGGAGGCGCCGCTGGTGTTCAGGAACCTCGGCAGGGGCACCTTCGCCGACGTCTCGAAGGCGTTGGGGCCGGATCTCGAGAGGCCGATGGTGGCGCGCGGCGCCGCCTATGGCGACTTCGACCGCGACGGCGACCTCGACGTCCTCGTCACCACCAACGGCGGCCCGGCGCACCTCTTCCGCAACGAGGGAGGGAACCGCAACCGCTGGCTCACCGTGCGCACCGTGGGGACGAAGTCGAACCGCGACGGCATCGGCGCCGTCGTCCGCGTGACGACGGCCGGCGGGAAGCAGTGGCAGATGGTGCGCAGCGGCTCCTCCTACTGCTCGCAGAGCGACCTCGCCGTCACCTTCGGCCTCGGCCAGGAGAGCCGCGTCGCGGCGCTCGAGATCGACTGGCCGAGCGGCGCCAAGCAGGTGCTGCAGAACGTCGCCGCCGATCAGTTCCTCACCGTCACCGAGGGCCGGGGGATCACGGCCCAGAGCGGTCCGGCCGGCGGCGCGAAGCCGGCGGTCGCGAGGTAGGGAGAGTGGACGCCGCCGACCCGGACGATCGCAAGGCCCGGCGCGAGATCGCGCGCCGCTTTCGCGAGGACTTCTGGAACACCGGCGATCCGGCGCTCGCCGACGCGCTGATCGCGCCCGGCTGCGTCGTCCACGGCCGCATCCCGCTCGCCACCGACTTCGCCCGCGGCCCCGAGGCGCTGCGCCAGCTCGTCCTCTTCTACCACCTGGCCTTCAGCGACATCGCGGTCACCGCCGACCAGATCGTCGTCGAGGGCGACACCGCGGTGGTCCGCTGGACGGCGCGCGGCCGCCACACCGGCGACCTGCTGGGATTTCCGCCCACCCACCGCGAGACGGTGACGACGGGGATCGACATGCTGCGCATCGATCGCGGCGAGGGCGGCAAGATCGTCGAGGGCTGGGTGAGCTGGGACGTCCTCTCGCTCCTCGAGCAGCTCCTGGCGACCGAGGCGCCCGCCTCCGGCGACCCGGCCGGCGCCGGGTTCCTCTCGCTCCTCGCCCGGCTGCGGTAGGCTTGGACTCACGGGCCGAATCCGTCCCGATGCGCCCGCGGGCTCCTGTCGAGCCTCGATCCGCCCTGCCAGCGGCCCCCCGGATAGGATGGACCGTTCGGTAGCTGGGGGTGCCAGGCCGTAGGCTTTTTTTCACAGCAGTTTTCCAGGGAGACTCCCCATGAGATCGCACGCCCTCCACCTGTCGCTCATCCTTCTTTCGACGTCCCTGCTTCCCCTCGCCGCGCAGACCCCTCCCCCGCCGGCCGCGCCGGCGAAGTCCGGCTACCACGTCGCCCGCGAGATCGCGCTCGGCGGCGAGGGGGGCTGGGACTACCTGATCGTCGACGCGGCGGCGCGGCGGCTCTACGTCACGCGGTCGACCCGCGTCGTCGTCCTCGACGCCGACAGCGGCAAGGTGGTGGGGGAGATCGGCGGCCTCTCGGGCGTGCACGGGGTCGCCCTGGCGGACGAGCTCGGGCGCGGCTTCATCAGCAACGGGCGGAGCTCGACGGTGACGATCTTCGACCTGAAGACGCTCGCCAAGCTGGGCGAGGTCAAGTCGACGGGGGACAACCCCGACGCCATCCTCTACGAGCCGTCCACCCAGCGCGTCTTCGCCTTCAACGGCCGCTCGGGCAACGCCACGGTCCTCGAGGCGGCGACCGGCAAGGTCGCCGGCACCGTGGCGCTCGGCGGCAAGCCCGAGTTCGCCACCGCCGACGCCAAGGGGAAGGTCTTCGTCAACCTGGAGGACAAGAGCGAGGTGGCGGCGATCGATGCCCATACCCTCGCCGTCCTGGCGCGCTGGCCGCTCAAGCCCTGCGAGGAGCCGTCCGGCATGGCGATCGACCGCTCGAGCCGCCGGCTGCTCTCCGGCTGCGGCAACCAGATGGCCGCGATCGTCGATGCGGACGGCGGCAAGCTGGTGGCGACGGTGCCGATCGGCAAAGGGGTCGACGCCAATGCCTTCGACCCCGGAACCGGCCTCGGCTTCAGCTCGAACGGCGGCGACGGCACCCTCACCGTCATCCGGCGGGACGCTCCCGACCATTGGAGCGTCGTCGAGAACGTGCCCACCCGGCGCGGCGCCCGCACCATGGCGCTCGACGAGAAGACCCACACGATCTTCCTCGTCACCGCCCAGTTCGGTCCCGCCCCGGCAGCGACGCCCGAGCAGCCGCGCCCGCGGCCGGCCATCCTGCCGGGGAGCTTCGTGATCCTGGTGGTGAGCCGGTAGGCCCGGCGCCCTACTCCTCGAGGCCCTCCCAGATCGTCCCCCCCTGGAGGCCGAGGCGGGAGAGCTCCTCCAGGTGCGAGGCGGTGAGCTCGCGCAGGAGCCGCGCGCCGCGGCGGGTCAGGCGGAGGCGGACGGCGCGGCGGTCGTCCTCATCCGGCCGGCGCACCACCAGGCCGGCGTCGGCGGCGCGGTCGACCAGCCCGACGGCGCTGTGGTGGCGCAGCAGGAGATAGCCGGCGACGTCGAGGATGGTCGGCCCGCGGGGGTCGGCGTGGCCGCGGATCGCCAGCAGGAGCTGGTGCTTGGCGGGCGTCAGGCCGGCCGCCGTCACCTGCGCCTTGCTCCAGTGGAGGAACCGCCGCAGGCCGATCCGAAATTGCAGCAAACGCTGATAGTCCGCGTCGCTGAGCTCCTGGGGACGGCTCCCGCGCTGAGGCATCGAGGTCAGTCTAGCGCGTCGTCCAGGAATCCCATCGTGCTACGATTGATCGCCCCGACGAACGACCTGCATGCACGCCCAGACCCCGCCTCGCGGGCTGCTCCTGCTCGCCGTTTTTAAGACCCGCCTCCCCGCTCGCGCAGGTTCTCTTCCTGGAAGAGCTGCACCCGCGCCCGCATGATGCCGGCGCGGCCCAGATAGCCCAGCAAGCGGCGACGGTCTTGCCGATCGACGATCGGCAGCCGGCCGATATCGTGCCCCAACATGCGCGCCACGGCGTCGCGCAGGAGCTCGTCGGGATAGGCGACGATCAGGTCCCGCGTGCCGGCCTCCAGCACGCTCGCGGCTCGCTCCTGCTCGCTCTCCATCGCCCGCATCAGATCGCTGCGAGTGATGATCCCCGCCAGCTCGCCTCCCGCGTCGACGATGGGGATACCCTGGCGGCCGGTCAGAGCCGGGTCGCCGGCGGCGATGCGGGCGGACAGCTCGGCCACCGTCATCGTCGCCGGGATGGTCACGACGCCGCGATCCATGACGTCGGAGATGCGGTGGACCTCGAAAGGATCGACGCTGTACTCACGCACCAGGTGATGGCCGCGCCGGGCGAGCTTCTCGGTGAGGATCGAGCGGCGCAGCAGCAGGACGGTCGTGCCGTGCGCCATGACCGCTCCCACCATCAGGGCCGGCAGCACGTTCCAATCGTGAGTGAGCTCGACGGTGAAGAGGATCGCAGTCAGCGGCGACCGCATCGTGCCACCCATCATCGCCGACATGCTGACCATGGCCCACAGACCGGTATCGCCGACCGGAATCAGCCCTGATTCCAAGGCTCCCAGGCCGCCGCCCATGATGAGGAGCGGCGCGAGCACGCCTCCCGAAGTGCCCGACCCCAGGGCCACGGCCCAGACCACGGCTTTGAGGAGGAGCAGCGACGCAGCCGAGCCGCCGGTGAGATGTCCGGCGAGCAGATCCTGAATGGAGTCGTAACCGACCCCCAGCACGCGCGGGTCGAGCAGGCCGCCGACGCCGATCGCCAGGCCGCCGAGGATCGGCCACCACATCCAGTGCACCGGCAGCTTGGCGAAGAGGTCCTCGCAGGCGTAGACGAGAGCGGTCAACAACCCCGAGGCCAAACCGGCGAGCAGTCCGACGGCGACGGCGAATCCGAGCGTCTCGGCCCCCAGCATGGCATGGCTGGGGACCGGAAAGATCGGCCCGGCGCCGAGCAACGGCACCCGCACCACCGCCGCGACGACCGAGGCGACCGCCACCGGGATGAAGCTGCGCGGCTTCCACTCGAAGAGGAGCAACTCGACGGCCAGCAACACCGCCGCCATCGGCGCGACAAAGATGGCCGCCATGCCGGCGGCGGCGCCGGCGACCAGCAGCGTCTTACGCTCCGCCGAAGAGAGATGGAAGAGCTGGGCGATCAGCGAGCCCACTGCGCCGCCGGTCATGATGATGGGCCCCTCGGCGCCGAACGGGCCGCCGGTGCCGATGGAGAGCGCCGAGGAGACCGGCTTGAGCACGGCGACCTTGGGCTCGACGCGGCTCCCGCTGATGAGGATGGCTTCCAGCGCCTCGGGGATACCATGGCCGCGGATCTTCTCGGAGCCGTAGCGCGCCATCAGGCCGATCACCAAGCCGCCGATCACCGGCACCAGCACCGCCCAACCCCCCAGATGATTGCCGGCCGGCGACAGGAATTGGGAGGAGAAGCGCTGGTAGTAGGCGAGGTTCGTGATGACCGCGATCAGCCGGACCAGCGCATAGGCGACCAGCGCCGCCGCCACGCCGATTCCCGCGGCCAAGCCAGAGAGCACTAGGACGCGGCGGTCGGTGCTGAAGTCCGCCAGCTCGTCTCGTTGCTGATGCGGCTTCGGGTGAGAGATCTCGTCGGTCTGAGCGTACACGGAATCCTCGCGCAGGGAAAAAT
>DATBQN010000534.1:0-3290 GCA_036560825.1 Thermoanaerobaculia bacterium | reverse complement strand
CGAAGGCGGCGAGGGCCAGCTCGTCGAAGGCGGCGCCCGACGGATCGAAGCCCGCGGGATCGGCGAGAAAGCGGGCGATGCGGTCGCGCAGCATGGCGGCGATTCTAGCGGGATGCTAGAGTACACACCTCCTCAGACATCGAAGCCTGGAGAACGCATGGCCGAGCCCTTTCCTTACTCCAAGAAGATCGAGATCGACAAGCCGCCGCGCCCCAAGGCGCCCCGCCAGCTCGCGGTGATCGACCAGACCGGCTGCACCGGCTGCGAGGCCTGCATCGCCTTCTGCCCGGTCGACTGCATCGAGATCGTCCCCGGCCCCGAGCACCGCGACTTCATGAAGCTGGTCGAGGTCGACCTCGAGCGCTGCATCGGCTGCCAGCTCTGCGCCCGCTACTGCCCGTGGGAGACCATCGACATGTGGGGCTACGAAGAGGGGCTGGCGCTCGCCCCCGAGAAGACCGTGCGCTCGCTCATCTACGACTACGATCCCGCGACGATGCACGAGGCCGCCGAGGCCCGTGGCTAGCGGTAGCGAGCGCGCCGAAGGCATCCAGGCGCTCGATCCCGAGCTCGACGCCGCGCTGCGCAAAATCCTGCAGATCGTCCATCGCGATCACCCCCTGACGGCGAACCAGCTCCTCGTGCTCGCCGCGGAGCTCGAGCGCCTGGGCCTCCACCGGCTCGTCGAGGAGCACCTCGGCCGGCGGGACCTCCAGGCCGGCAGGCGCGCCGCTGAACCGTAGGTCCCGGCCGCGGAACCCACTTTCGGGGTCGCCCGCCCGGCGACGGCCCTAGGCGAAGCCATGGCGCCCCCCGACGGAACCCGCGACGACGAGCCGGTTTCGATGCTGCTCGATCGCATGCGGAGCGAGATCGAGCACACCTTCGCGCACTATCACCTGGAGGAGGGCGAGGCCGAGGAGGTCCTGCAGGAGATCCTCTTCATGCTCATCTACTTGTGGGACCGCATCGGCAACCGCGAGCTGTGGCTGATCTCGGCCGTGCGGCGCGGCTGCCTCCGCCGCCTCCAGGAGCGCCCGGTGGGGTGGACGCCGTCCTCTTGAGCGGGCGCAGGAACGGGGCAGCCCGCGGGTTCGACAGGGTTGAGGTGGTGACGGGCTCCGCAGTGGACGCCGAGAACGCCGCGGCCGATCCGGGCTGGGAGGCGCTGGCGCGGGTCGCGGCGGGCGACGCCGAGGCGTTCGGCGCCCTCGTCGACCAGCATCAGGTGCGGCTGTTCCGCCTCTGCGAGCGGCTGCTGGGCGACGTCGAGGAAGCGCGCGACGCCGTCCAGGAGGTCTTTCTCAAGGCCTTCCGCAAGGCGGCCGCCTTCCGTCCCCAGGGCCAGGTCTACACCTGGCTCTACCGCATCGCCGTCAACCACTGCCTGAACCGCCTGCGCCGTCGCCGCCTGGTGCAGTTCGCGCGGCTCTCCGCCGTCGCCGAGGGCGAGGAGGGCGCCGCGCCGCCGTTCGATCCGCCGGACACGGCGCCCGACCCGGCCGCGGCGCTCGCCGCCCGCCTCCGCTGGCGGGCGGCGCGGCAGGCAATCGCGCGCCTGCCGCCCAACCAGCGGGCGGTCCTCGTGCTGGTCCGCTTCGAGGGGCTTTCCTATCGCGAGACGGCGCACGCCCTGGGGATCACCGAAGGGGCGGTCGAGAGCCGCCTCGTCCGCGCCATGCGCCGGCTCGAGGCGGCGCAGGAAGCGGACGGCTCGCCGGTTGCACAGAGAGAGAGGACACCATGAATCGCAGCACGGATGTCGAACTGATCCGGCGCCTCGCCGGCGAGCTGCCGGCCGACCGCGCCCGCGAGCTCGACCGGCACCTCGCCGCGGAGCCCGAGCTCGCGGCGCGCTACCGCGCCCTCGAGGGGAGCTGGGAGGCCCTCGCGCCGCCCCCGGCGGCGCCGCTGCCGCCCGGTATCAAGGCGCGGGTGATGGCCGAGGTGCGCGGCGGGGCGGCGCCGGGAGCGCTCTCCTGGTCGCTCGCCCCCACCTGGGTGCGGGCGGCGGCGGCGGTGGCGCTCGCCGCGGGCGTCGCCCTGGGCGCCGGGCTCGGCCACGGCCCGGCGCCGGTCTCCGATCTCCCGCCGATGGCTCCCGGCATCGGCATCTCGCCTCCCGAGAGCCTGGCGACGAGCTATTGGAAGGCGATCGAGGACGCGACCGAGTCGGCGCCGACCGCCGGGGCGCGGCCGTGAAGCGCTGGTGGGTGGTCATCGCCCTGCTGCTGTCGGTGGGGATCAACATCGGCCTCTTCGCGGCCATCCTGACGGCGCGCCTCAAGGCGCCGGCCCGCACCCAGGCCCAGGCCGAGGACGAGCGCCAGCCGCAGCCTCCCGCCGTCGAGCGGCTGCAGAAGCTCGCCGACCGGCTCGGCCTCCAGGGCGAGCCCCGGCGGCGCTTCCTCGCCTACCAGCGGCGCTTCTTCCAGGAGACCGCCCGCGAGCGCCGCCATCTCGGCGACGTCAATCGCGAGCTGCGCCTCGAGCTGATCTCCGACAGCCCCGACCGCGAGCGCATCCAGCAGCTCACCACGGAATCCTCCGAGCTCTACCGCGACCTCGAGCGCGCCCTTGCCGGCAACGTCCTCGAGAGCCGCAAGCTTCTCGGCCCCGAGCAGGAGAGGACCTACCTCGACCTCATCCGCCAGCTCCGCCCCGGCCGCAACCCCCTCGCCCCGCCCGGAGCCCCCCCCGCCGCCCCCTGGCGCCGCGGCCTCGAGCAGTCGCCGCCGGGGCCTCAGGCGCCCCAGGCACAGCCTGTACCTTGAAAATTGGGAGCGGCTCTCCCAATTTTCAAGGTGGAAAATGCCTCGTGACACAAAAAAAGACCCCGTCGCAGGACGGGGTTCGGAGGAGGGAGGTTGGAGGAGGAGATTGTCTGTCTCTGACCTACTCCATGGGGGTATACGGTGGGATGAGGGTAAATGTTGGGGGTGAGGTATCCGTAACACGAGCGGCGGTCACGCATCCTTGCGGAGCACCCAGGTCGTCATGCAGCGCTGGTCCTGGACGACGGTGGTCTTCAGCGGGTCGAGGAGAGTGCCGCCGAGCTCCGCGGTGAGCTCCAGAAGGTACGGCTCGTCGACGAGGTATCGCTCGCTGCCGTCGGGCAGGCGGAAGCGCCGGCCGCCGAGCGGCGTCACGCGATCCTCCATGCCGATCGACGACGCGAGGCGGCAGAAGAAGAGGCCGCGCGGCTTGAGCAGGCGCCAGGTGCCGTGGAGCATGGCGCGGAAATGCGCCTCGTCGCGGGCGAAGTGGAGGACGGCGCTGCTGAGGACGAC
>DATBQN010000533.1:0-8840 GCA_036560825.1 Thermoanaerobaculia bacterium | reverse complement strand
GGTGCCCAAGGACTCGCCGCGGATCGCGGCCTACGGCACGGTCGACGAGCTGTCGTCGGCGATCGGCGTGGCGATGGCCTCGGGCCTCGACGAGCGGCTGGCGGCCACGCTCCGGCGCATCCAGAACGAGCTCTTCAACCTGGGCTCGGACCTCTGCATTCTCGAGGAGGACAAGGCGCGCATGCCGGTGCCGACGATCGAGGAGCGGCACGTCGCCGCACTCGAGACGCTGATGGACGAGCTCTCGGCCGAGCTGCCGCCGCTCGAGAACTTCATCCTCCCTGGCGGCGCTCCGGGCGCCGCGCACCTCCACGTTGCCCGCACCGTCTGCCGCCGCGCCGAGCGCCTCTTGGTCGCGCTCGCCCGCGAGGAGGCGGTCGGACCCCACACCGTGCGCTATCTCAACCGCCTCTCGGACGCCCTCTTCGTGATGGCCCGCTACGAGAACCGGACGCGCGGCCTCCCCGACGTCCTCTGGGACAGCCGCGCCTGACGGCGAATATCAATCGAGCGGCTCAGGCTCGTCTCGGCGATGGCTCTCGCATGTCATCCTGAGTTGCCCACCGGCTGGCGCCGGCCACGAAGGATGAAACGAGGCATCGCGCCCACATTGTCATCCTGAGCGTCAGCGAAGGTCGGGCGGAGGGCCGGCGCGAGATCGGCTCGTCAGCGCTCCACCCGCCCACCCGATCCTTCACTTCGTTCAGGATGACAATGGGGAGGGTGTGCTGAAAGCGCCTCTCATCTCCGGATCAGCAGCGTCCTCCCCTACTTCCCGCTCTTGGCGACAGCTCCATCGAGCACCGGCTTCGGCGCGGGAGCGCAAACGTTCGGAAGCCGCCCAAGGGGATCTACGTGGGGTGGACGTGCGCTGGTTCGCGTCCCCCCCGCGTCCAGAGGTGACGCGCAGTTGTGGAGTTTCAAGTAATCCGCGCAGAGGATCGAGTAGCCGTCGCCGGGGCCGATCTGGCAGTCCACCGATGGATGCGCTCTGCAGAAGTTGCAGGAACAGATGTCGGTGGCCGAGGAGCTCTCCGGGGTGAGCCCGGTGAAGGCCAGGAGCCCGGCGACCGCGAGCAGGCGCAAAGCGGAGCGAAGACGGATCATGGTCATGTCCTTTCCGGCGCGTTGCGCGCGGGCACACCTTCCATGGACTGGCCCACCGCAACGCGGCCTCTATTGAGAAGGTGCGCGGGCCGGGGGAAAAGGGGGAAAGTACGGAGTCGCGATCGCCGCGCCCTGCCCGGCCTCATAGGCGGAAGTCAGCCGGCGGCGCGGATGATGCGGACGCGGTCTTCGGGGGCGACGGATTGAATCGAGGAACCGCTCGTGATGGCGAGCGAGGCATAGCCGAGCTGGCCTTGGATGTCGGCCACTTTGCTGAAAGCGCCTCTCATCTCCGGATCAGCAGCGTCCTCCCCCTACTTCCCGCTCTTGCCGCTCTCCGCGGCCCGCTTGGTCGCCTTGACGACGTCGGCCGCGGGGAGGATGAAGCCGCGGATGAGGTCCTGGACGCGGGCGGAGGTCTCGAGGCGGCCGAAGGGGCCGGCATCGAGGTCGCCCGCCTCGTCGGGGAACTGGAGGACGAGGATGCCCAGCACCTCGCCGGTGGGCGCCAGCGCCGGGAGGCCGAGCGACGACTCGGCCGTCGCGGTCGGCACGTAGAGCGTGCGGGGCTTCTTGACGGTGCCGCCGATCCGCCCCTCGTAGACGGTCGCCGTGCGGTCGAAGAACTTGTCGAGGCGGCGGATGGCGACGAAGGGGTCGCCCACCTTGGGCGTCGCCGAGCGGGTGAGGTCGACGTAGGCGAACTTCTTGCCTTCCGGGGCCTTCACCTGCAGCCAGGCGAGGTCGAGGTCGGTGTCGCGCACCAGGAGCTTCGCCTCGAGCGGCTTCGCCTCGTCGGCGAAGAGGACCTTGAGCTGGGTGGGCGTCGCCGTCATCTCCATCTTGCCGCCGCCCATCACCCGCTGGATGAGCGACATGTAGCCGCCGAGGAGCGTGTTCGAGCAGAGAACCAGCCCGTTGGGATCGATGACGACGCAGCTCGCCTCGGTCTGGAACTCCTGCTTCTCCCCCATCTGGCTGCCCATCTCGCCGCCCATCTTGATCTGCACCACGACCTGGACGGTGACCACCGCCGCGGCGCGGTCGGCGAGGACCTTCCCGAGATCGGCGCCGGAGGGCGGCGGCTCCGCCGGGAGCGGGAGCGCCGGGAGCGCGCAGGCGAGGGCGGTCAGGAGCGCCGTGATCCACGGCAGCGGGGACGGCGGTCGGCGCATCGCTCGGCGACTCGGGCTCATGGCTCTCTCCTCGTCAGCTCGCCGGCGTCCCAGTCCGGCTCCAGGTACTGCAGGTGGCTGCGCTGGCCGCGCCGCACCACCACCGCCACCCGCTTCGGCCGCGCCAGGGCGAGCGCGGCGAGCGCCTTCTTGTAGCTCTCGACGCCGCGCACCGGGTAGCGGTCGATGCGCTCGACGAGATCGGAGGGATGGATGCCGCCGGCCTCGGCCTGTCCGGCGGACTCCACCCGGTCGGCGAGCACGCCGCCGATCTCGTCCGGCCAGCGGTTCTCGTCGCGGTCGAAGAAGGTCACCTCGCGGACGGTGAGGCCGAGGGCGTTGGTCTTCTCGCGCAAGGCCTCGGACGGCGTCGTCCGCGTCTCCTCGAGGTGAACGGTCTCCTGCCGCGGCTTGCCGGCGCGGACGACGGTGAGGGTCGCCGTGCCGTCGACCTCCAGCCGGCGGACGCGGGAGTCGAAGAGCCCGGAGTCCTCCATGCCGCGCGGCGCCAGGGGATCGCCGTTCAGGGCGACGATCAAGTCCCCCACGGCGAGGCCGGTCCCCGCGGCGGCGGTGTGCGGGTAGACGCGGGTGATGCGGAAGCCGCGCACGTCGTCGGGCGAGAGGCGCGCGGCGAGAGTGTCCGCCACCGGCTGGGTGGCGATGCCGATCCACGCCTTCGACAGCTCGCGGGGAGGCGGCTCGTCGTCGCCGCCCCGCCGGCCGAGCAGGGTGACGTAGCTCTTGCCGCGGCGGTCGAGCTCGACGAGGACGCCGTCGGCGGCGCTCGAGAGCTGCGGATAGCGGGCGGCGAGGTCGGCGAGGCTCTTGACCGGCGCGCCGCCGATGGCGGTCACCACGTCGCCGTCGGCGAGCGGCGGCTGGGCGAGCTGCGCCGGGCTGCCGCTGCGCACCCCGGTGACCAGGACGCCGGCCGGCGCGCCGAGGGAGAGGTCGCGCCGCAGCTTCGCCGTGATGTCCTCGGCGGTGAAGCCCCAGCCGCGGAAGGCCCGCTCGTCGCCGCGGTCGCGCTCGAGCTTCTCGGTCGCCACCTCGATGGGCAGCTCGCGGCCGTCGCGCGCCACGGTGAGGCGCAGCCGCGTGCCGACGGCGAGGCCGGCGATGCGGCTCATGATCGGCGGCAGCTCCTCGTAGAAGCGGGCGGTCACCGGCGCGCCGTCGAGCGCCAGCACGACGTCGCCGGTCTTCAGGCCGGCGCGCGCGGCGGGGCCGCCGGCGGTGACCGAGTCGACGAGCAGGCCGCGCCGGAGGTCGGTGTCGAGGAGCGGCCGGAAGGAGACGCCGATGGAGCTCCGGGTGACCTCGCCGTGGGCGATGAGCTCCGCCGCCACGGCGCTCGCCAGCCGGCTCGGGATGGCGAAGCCGATCGAGGCGCCGCCCAGCTCGTTGATCCCCACCACCTCGCCGGCGAGGTCGACCAGCGGCCCGCCGCTGTTGCCCGGGTTGATCAGCGCATCGTGCTGGATCCAGACCGTGAAGAGGCCGGTGCGCTGGCCGGGCTCGAGCTCGAGGTCGTCCCAGCTGCGGCCGAGGAAGCCCTGGGCGAAGACCCGCTCGGTGTTGGAGACGATCCCCAGGGTGACCGAGCGCGAGAGCGAGAAGGGCGAGCCCATCGCCATCACGTAGTCGCCGACCTCGAGCTTCGAGGAGTCGCCGAAACGGGCGACCGGCAGGTCGGCGGGAAGGCCGGCCGGGAGGTCGGCCCCGCCGTGGAGGTCCTTCAAATTCAGCTTGAGCACCGCGAGGTCGGTCAGCGGGTCCTCGCCCACCAGCTCGGCGGTCGCCTCGCGGCGGTCGGAGAGGGTGCAGCGGAACTGCTTGGCGTTCTGGGTGACGTGCTGGTTGGTGAGCACGTGCCCCTGCTTCGAGATGATGGTGCCGCTCCCCGCGGCGCGCCCCTTCATCTGCTCGCCGCCCTCGTACTGCACGGTCACCGTCTCGATGTGGACGAGCGCGGGGAAGACCTGGTCGCGGGCGTGGCGGACGAGCTGCCGCATGCTCTCGCGGAGCTCGTCCTCGCGGGCGGTGATGGGGAGGCTGGGCGGGGTCGCGGCGGCCGGAGCGCTCGTTGCGGTCGTTGCGGTCGTTGCGCTCGTGGTCGTCGCAGCCGTTGCGGCCGGCGGGGCGGCGGAGGCGGGGGACAGGGCACCGGCGGCGAGGACGGCCGCCAGGAGGGGGGCGGAGATGTTGCGGGCTGTCATCGTGCTCCTCTGGGGGGTCGCCCGGCAATCTACCCCAAAAAGCCGGCCCGGGCGTGCGCCGGAGGGCCCGTAGGGCTCAGAAACTGTGAATTTTCGGACCAGCCCGAACGAGCTGCTCTCGCTGCGAGAATCCTCCTGCATTGTCATCCTGAGCGCAGCGAAGGATCTGGGGGCAGGAGTCTCAAGGCCCAAGAAAGTCTATGAGTTAGAGCACCTTCCCCCAGATCCTTCGCTGCGCTCAGGATGACAATGGGTAAGGTGTTCCAACAACGAAGTTGAGCTTGCTCGCCTCGCTGCGAAAGATTCACAGCCTCTTCAGCTCGGCTGAGGTCGAAGCCCTGCCGGGAGTTGGCGCGGGTCTTGAAAAGAAAGGGGGGCGAGCGGGACCGCCCGGCCGGCGGCCCGAGGAGGGTCCTATGTCATCTTCGTTCGGAGTCTATCTGGCCGGTTTCGTCATCGTGGTGATCGGCCTTGCCTATGCCGCCCACCTGGCCCATGTACCCAACGTCTGGATCGGCGCCGGCGTCGTCGTGCTGGTCGGGCTCGGGGTGCTGAAGGCGGTCACCCGCACCACCAGCAAGGCGCCGCCGCCGACCTAGGCCACCGTCTCGCGCACCACCTCGTCGATCGTCGTCACGCCGTCGCGGATCTTCTGCAGGCCGCTCTCGCGCAGCGTGATCATGCCGTTCTGGATCGCCTTCTGGCGCAGGTCGTAGGCCGAGGCGCCGGAGAGGACCAGCTCGCGGATCTCGTCCTCGACCTCCATCACCTCGTAGAGCGCCAGCCTCCCCTTGTAGCCGGTCGTCGAGCAGCGCTCGCAGCCGCGGCCGCGGAAGAGCTTGAGCGCGCGCGCCTCCTGCTCGGAGAAGCCGATGTTGGTGAGCGCCGCGACGGGCAGATCCGCCGGCTCCTTGCAGAAGGTGCAGATGCGCCGCACCAGCCGCTGCGCCGCGATGAGGTGGACCGAGGTCGCCACCAGGAACGGCTCGATGCCCATGTTCATCAGGCGGTTGATCGACGACGGCGCGTCGTTGGTGTGCAGCGTCGAGAGCACCAGGTGGCCGGTCATGGCGGCCTTGATCGCCACCTCGGCGGTCTCGAAGTCGCGGATCTCTCCGACCAGGATGATGTTGGGGTCCTGGCGCAGGAAGGAGCGCAGCGCGGCGGCGAAGTTGAGCCCGATCTGCTCCTTCATCTGCACCTGGTTGATGCCCGCCAGGTTGAACTCGACGGGGTCCTCGGCGGTGATGATGTTGACCTCCGGCGTGTTGATGCGCTGGAGCGCCGAGTAGAGGGTGTTGGTCTTGCCGGAGCCGGTGGGGCCGGTGACCAGCACCATGCCGTAGGGTTTGAGGATCGCCTGCTCGAAGCGGCGCAGCGACTCCGGCTCGAAGCCGAGCCTCGCCATGTCGAGCATCAGCTTGTCCTTGTCGAGGAGGCGCATGACGATCTTCTCGCCGAAGATCGTGGGCAGCACCGAGACGCGGAAGTCGAGGTCCTTGTTGCGCCCCGAGACCTTGGTCTTGATCTTGATCCGCCCGTCCTGCGGCAGCCGCTTCTCGGCGATGTCGAGCTTCGCCATGATCTTGACGCGGCTGGTGATCGCCTCCTTGAGCTTGAGCGGCGGATGCATCATCTCGTAGAGGATGCCGTCGATGCGGTAGCGCACGCGGTAGTCCTTCTCGTAGGGCTCGATGTGGATGTCCGAGGCGCCCCGCTTGATGGCGTCGGTCAAGACGATGTTGACCAGCTTGACCACCGGCGCCTGCTCGGACTCCTCCTCGAGCGTCGCGAGGTCGAGGTCCTCCTCCTCGTCGAGCACCTCGAGGTCGCCGCTGCCCTCGTCGGTGAGGTCCTCCATGACCTTCTTGAGCTCGATCGCGTGGGTCGACCCGTAGTAGCGGTCGATCGCCATGCGGATGGCGTTCTCCGAGGCGACGACGGGCTCGACCTTGTAGCCGGTCATGAACTTGACGTCGTCCATGGCAAAGACGTTGGTGGGGTCGATCATCGCCACGGTCACCGTGGCGCCCGCCTTGTTGACCGGCAGGATGGTGTACTTGCGCGCGATGTCGGCGGGGATGATCTTGATCACCGACTCCTCGACGTCCATGCCCTGGAGGTCGACCGAGGGGACCCGGAAGTGCTGCGACAGCGACTCGACGAGCTGACGGTCGGTCAAGAAGCCGAGCTTGACGAGGTTGCTGCCGAGCCGCCCGCCCTGGTCCTTCTGGAGCGCGAGGGCCTCCTGGAGCTGGGCCTGGCTGATCTTGCCGCCCTTGACCAGCAGCTCACCGAACTTGGCCGCGGTCGGCCCCTGCTTGCGAGCGGTCACCCCTTCGACTTGTGCCATGCCGATATCCTATGGAGCCGAGCTCCTGACGGTGGACGACCTGAACCGCGTGACGGCTGGCTTTCAGTGTAGCAGCCGATGAAAAAGGGCGTCAATGCGACGGGACTATCTCCCGGCGAGCAGAGCGAGCGCCCGCGCGGCGACCTGGGCGGGCGGGATCTCGAGCAGGCAGGCCTTGACCGCGTCGAAGCGGCGGTAGCAGAAGCTGCAGGGGAGGCGGCGGAAGAGGGCCCTCTCGGGGGCGCCGTAGGGGCCGTGGCGCTCGGGGTCGGTCGGCCCCATCACCATGAGCACCGGCGCGCCGAGGGCATGGGCGAGGTGGAGCGGCCCCGAGTCGCCGCCGAGGACGAGGGCGGCGCGGCGGGCGAGGGCGGCGAGCGTGGGGAGGTCGGGCGCCGGGACCCGGCGCGCGGCGCCGCCGCCGGCCGCCTCGACCGCCGCCGCGAGATCCTCCTCGCCCGGCGCCGTGGCGATCCAGGTGGGCGGTCCGCCGGCCGCGGCCAAGCGGCGCGCGGCCTCTCCCCACCAGGCCGGCGGATAGCGCTTGTTGGCCCAACCGGCGCCGGGATGGAGGAGCGCGAAGGGCCCCTGACGGGCGTCCAAGAGCTTGCGCGCCGCCGGCGGCACCACCGGGAAGAGCTTCTCGCGGCCGAAGTCGGCGGGCTCCCAGGGGAGGCCGAGGTGGGCGAGGAGCGAGAGGGCGCGGTCCACGGCGTGGACGCCGGCGGGCGCCACCCGCTCGGTGAGCCAGATCGTGCTCGACGGCTCGCGCCGGTGGCGGCGGGAGGCGCCCACCCGGCGGTCGGCGCAGGAGACCGCGGCGAGGATGCCGGCCTTGTGGTTCCCCATGAGGTCGAGCGCGATGTCCGGCGAGAAGCGGTCGAGGAGGGAGAGGGTCTCGCCCACCTCGCGCCAGGTCGACGCCCGGAGCGGCTGCCGCCGCCACGGGCGCAGGCGGACGACGATCAAGTCGTCGAGGTCCGGATGGCCGGCGAGGAGGGGGGCCATCGCCTGCTCCACCACCCAGCCGATGCGCGCCCGCGGCAGCGTGCGGCGGAGCGCCGTGAGCACCGGCAGCGCGTGGACGACGTCGCCGAGCGCGCTGGTGCGGACGAGCAGGATGCGCCGGCCGTCGAGCGCGGCCGGGCCGGCCGCCGGACCGGCCCCGGAGATCTCGACGCGCCGGCCCGCCGCCGTCACCCTGGGAGCGTCCCTTTCATGCAGACCTCATCCCGCAGACCTCATCACGAATCCTCGCGCGGCGGCACCGCGCGATCCGCGCCGGCCAGCCCGGCGACCCGCGCCACCCGGCGCATGAGATCGCTCGTCGCGTGATCCTTGGGGTCGCCGACGAGCACGGTGCGCCCGCCGTAGGCGCGCACCACCTCGTACTCCGGCACCCGCTCGGGCGCGCCGTAGTCGGTCCCCTTGGCGTGGACCTCGGGGGTGAGCTCGGCGAGGAGGTCCGCCGGCGAGTCGCCCGCGAAGACGACCACGAGATCCACCGGCGCCAGGCCGGCGACCAGCTCGGCGCGCTCCGCCGCCGGCACGAGCGGCCGGCCCGGCCCCTTGAGGCGGGCGACCGAGGCGTCGTCGTTGATCCCCACGACGAGGAGGTCCGCCTCGCGCTTCGCCGCCGCGAGGTAGCGCAGATGGCCGACGTGGAGGAGGTCGAAGTGGCCGTTGGCGAAGGCGACCCGGCGCCCGGCCGCCTGCAGCGCGGCGACCTTCGGCGCCAGCTCGCCCTCGGTCAGGACTTCGCCCACCGCAGCTCCTCGCGCGGCCGGGCGTCGCCGCGGATCGCCCGCGCCAGCTCGTCGCGCGACAGGGTGGCGGTCCCCATCTTCATGACCACGATGCCGCCGGCGTAGTCCGCCAGGAGCGCGGCCTCGAGCGCGCTGGCGCCCGCCGCCAAGGCGAGCGCGAAGGTGCCGATGACCGTGTCGCCCGCGCCGGTGACGTCCGCCACCTGATCGGTGCCCG
>DATBQN010000532.1:0-2791 GCA_036560825.1 Thermoanaerobaculia bacterium | reverse complement strand
GTTCCTCGCCGAGCTGGTCAACATCGGCACCCTCCTCGCGTTCCTCATCGTCTGCGCCGCGGTGCTCATCATGCGCCGCACGCACCCCGACGCGAAGCGGCCGTTCCGCGCGCCGCTCGTTCCCCTCACCCCGGTCCTCGGCATCCTCCTCTGCCTGCTCCTCATGTTCTCGCTCGACTTGGGCAACTGGATCCGGCTCGCCGTCTGGCTGCTGATCGGCTTCGTCATCTACTTCGCCTACAGCCGCCACCACAGCGTGATGTCGCACGCGACGGCGACGGAGGTCGCGAGCGCCGGCGTCTCCGGGGCAGGTACGCTCCGCTCGCCGAACGACCCGAAGGCCGGCGGCCCCGGGGCTCCCCGCTAGAGCCACCCTGGAGACGGCGTCCCCGCAGCCGCGGGGGCGCCGTCCTCACTCTTCGTCGGCCAGCAGCTCCCAGAGGAGCGCCATCGTGCGCATGCCGCGCTCGAAGTTGTCGAGGCTCAGCCACTCGTTGGGGGCGTGGGCGTTCTCGCCCGGCAGACCGAAGCCGAGGAGGAGCACGGGAGCGCCGAGTACGCGCTGGAAGTCGGAGACCACGGGGAGCGAGCCGCCGTCCCCGGTGACCACCGGCTCGCGGCCGAAGACCGCTGCGAGGGCGCGGCGGGCGGCCCTGAAGATCGGCCCCTCGAGATCGGCGCGCCAGGCGGGCGCGGCGCCCAGGGTCTCGACCGCGACCCGCACGCCCGGCGGGGTTACCCGCTCGACGTGGGCGCGGAGCAGCCGGCCGATCTCGTGCGGGTCCTGCTCGGCGACGAGGCGGCAGCTCACCTTCGCCATCGCCTGGCTGGGGATCACGGTCTTCCCCCCTTCGCCCGTGTAGCCGGCGAGGAGGCCATGGACGTCGAGCGTCGGCCGCGTCCACAGCCGCTCGAGGACCGGGTAGCCCGCCTCGCCGCCGAGGGCCGTCACTCCCGCCTCCTGGCGCAGCGCCTCCTCGTCGAACGGCAGCTCCGCCATCTGGCGGCGGAGGGCGGACGGCCACTCCTTCACGCGATCGTAGAAGCCGGGGATGGCGACGCGGCCCTGGGCGTCGTGGAAGCTCGCGAGGATGCGGGCGAGCGCCAGCGCCGGGTTGACCACGGCGCCCCCGTAGGTGCCGGAGTGGAGGTCCGTGGCGGGCCCCTGGACGTCGAGCTGGAAGTAGGCGATGCCGCGCAGCGAGGAGAGGATCGCGGGGAGACCGGGCGCGAACATCGTCGAGTCCGAGATCACCACGGCGTCGCAGCGCAGGCGCTCGGCATGCCGCTCGACGAAGGGGGCGAGGTTGGTGCTCGCCACCTCCTCCTCCCCTTCGGCGAGGACGACGACGTTGACCGGCAGCGCGCCGCGGGTCGCCAGGTGGGCCTCCAGAGCCTTGATCTGCAGGAAGAGTTGTCCCTTGTCGTCGGTGGCGCCGCGGGCGTAGATGCGGCCGTCGCGGGCGGCGGGCTCGAAGGGCGGCGTCTCCCAGCGCTCGAGCGGCTCGGCCGGCTGTACGTCGTAGTGGCCGTAGACGAGCACCGTCGGCGCTCCGGCGCCCGCCCGGCGCCACTCTCCGAGGACGATCGGATGGCCGGGGGTCGCGAGCACCTCGGCGCCGAGCCCGGCCGCCTCGAGATTCGCGGCGAGCCAGCGCGCCGCGCGCGCGAGGTTCGGCGCGTGCTCCGGGCGGGCGCTGACGCTCGGGATGCGCAGGAAGTCGAAGAGCTCGGCGCGGATGCGCGCCGCGTCGGCGGCGAAGAAGGCATCGATGTCGGAAGGGACGCCGGCGCGCTGATCGGTCATGGAGACCTACAGCTTCGCCGGCGTCGTCGCCGGAGCTGGCTTTTCGGGCTTGACCGGCGGCGCGCCGCGCACCGCCGCGACCTGCTTCTGGATGTTGTCGAGCTGGTCCCTGGCGAGCAGCAGGACGGTGTCGCGGCCGGAGGCGCGCGCGGGGACGCCGGCGGCGACCGGCGGATAGAGGGTCACCGTCTCGCTGCCCGCCTTCCCCTCCCCTTTCATGGCGACGGTCAAGAGCGGCTTGTCGAGCGGCGCGCCGAGCGCCCGCGCCTCGTCGGCCGAGAGGAGGCGGGTCGCCTTGCTGCCGGTCACCGCGAAGAGGAGGTCGGAGACCGGGGTGTAGGAGATGGTGACGCTGCCGCGCTTCCAGTCGGTGCCGCTGCGGGAGAGGTCGAGCGCGCCCGCGGCGTCGCTCACCTTGGCGCTCTCCACCTGGTAGACCTGGAGGCCGGAGAGCGCCTTGGCGCGCCAGTCGGCGGCGCTCCGGGCGCCGGCGGCCTCGAGATTGGTCTGCACGGTCTCGAAGACCTGGCCGCCCGCGCGGGCGTAGATCGCCGGGGTCTGCGGCGGCGGTCCCGGCTCGGTCGGGAGCGGAGGCGGCTGAGCGGGCGGGGCCGGCCCCGTCGGGCCCCCCAGCTCGACCGCGAAGGGCTTCGCGGAGCCGCGGAGCGCCACCTCGACGGAGGCCTTCGGCGGCGCCAGGCCCATGCCCTCGAGCGTGCGGGCCGGGGTCTTCTGGGGGTCGTCGACGAAGCGCTCGGCGCGCATGCCGGTGAGGTCGGCGAGGAGCGAGTCGACGAGGTCGCGGTCGGCGCGGTCGCGGGCGGCCGGCGGGCTCTCGATCCAGTAGGCGTCGCCCCGCCGCGCCAGGACGACCTCGCCGCCGGGCCCGCGGACCGCGATGCGGTCGATCGCCTCGCGGTCGCCGTGGAAGAGCTGCTTGTCGCGCCACTCGCCGGGATCGCGCTCGAGGGTGGTCAAGACCGA
>DATBQN010000531.1:0-1508 GCA_036560825.1 Thermoanaerobaculia bacterium | reverse complement strand
CGCGGCCCGTAGCGCTCGTCGAGCGCCCGCTGCAGGCGCGCGACGAAGGTTTTCTCCCGCTCGACCCCGAGCCCGAAGCTCACCGAGTCGCCCAGCCAGACGATCTTCCGGCGCGGGCTCGCGGGATCGTGGTCGACGTCGCGATAGCCGGCGCGGTTGAAGCGGTAGCGGATGTCGCCGTAGCGCTCGGGCACCACGAGGCTGGCGGCGGGTTTCATCTTGAAACGGGCTCCGGTGGGCACGACGAACTGGTAGAGAGAGCCCGTCGGGGCGTGAAAGGCGTCCCAGACGCGGAGGCCGATCTCGCCCAGCACGGCGAGGGCGACCAGCAGGAGCAGGCCGGTCCGCAGGCCCTGGCGCAGGCCGCGAGGTGCGCTCATCTCGGCTCCCGCGCCTGCCGCGGCTGCCGGACGAGCACGACGTCGCCCATCACCAGCCTGTCCATGCGGGTGCGGAGGAAGCAGTCGAGGGCTTCCTCCGGCGTGTTGACGATCGGCTCGTTCTCGTTGAAGGAGGTGTTGAGGACGATCGGCACGCCGGTCCGCCGGCCGAAAGCGTCGATCAGCTTCCAGTAGCGGGGGTTGGTGCGGCGGGAGACCGTCTGCAGGCGCCCGGTGCCGTCGACATGGGTGACGGCCGGGATCTCGGCGCGCTTTTCGGGGCGGATCGGGTAGACCTTGATCATGAACGGGTCGGGATAGGACAGGGTGAACCAGTCGCCAGTACGCTCCTCGAGAATTGAGGGCGCGAAGGGGCGGAACGACTCGCGGCGCTTGATCTTCCGGTTCAGGAGATCCTTCATGTCCGGCCGCCGCGGGTCGGCGAGGATCGAGCGGTTGCCGAGCGCGCGAGGTCCCCACTCCGAGCGCCCCTGGTACCAGCCGACGACCTCGCCGCGGGCGATCGCCTCCGCGGTCGCCTCCGCGAGCCGGTCCTCGTCGCCGGCGGTCTCGACCGTCACCTCACAGTGGTGCCCGTCCCTCCCGCCCGACTCCGGGATGCCTTCGGCGATCGCCCGCCGTATCGCGGGCTCATCGTACTCCGGGCCCCAGTAGCAGTGGTCCATCACGAAGCCGCGCTCGCCGCCCTGCTTGCCATTCCGCTTGCCATTCAATACCGCGTGATGGAGATAGAGCGCGGCGCCGAGCGCGGTGCCGGCGTCGCCCGCCGCAGCCTGGACGTAGACCTCGCGCACGTCCGTCTCGGCGAACAGCCTGCCGTTGGCGAGCGAGTTCATGGCGCAGCCGCCGGCGAGGACCAGCCGCGTCTCCCCCGTCGTCTTCGCCAGCGCCCGCACGAGGGCGAAGAAGCGCTCCTCGTAGACCCGCTGCAGCGAGGCGGCGAGGTCCTTGTGCCGCTGCGTCAGCTCGTCCCCCGATCGGCGCGCCGGCCCCAGCAGCTCCTCCAGGCGCGGCGTAAAGACCGCGCCCAGGGTCGGCGCGCCGTCGTCCCAGCTCATGTCGACCCCCTGGGAGAGGTGCCGGAAGTAGCGGAGGTCGAGGCGGAAG
>DATBQN010000530.1:0-3531 GCA_036560825.1 Thermoanaerobaculia bacterium | reverse complement strand
AATTGCACGACGACGCCGACCGGCTTCTCGCGCGCGACGACCTCGAGCACGTCCTCGGCCGTGAGCGGCTCGAAGTAGAGCCGGTCGGCCGTGTCGTAGTCGGTCGAGACGGTCTCGGGGTTGCAGTTGATCATGACTGCGGCGTACCCCTGCCGCCGGTAGCTGCGCACCGCCTGCACGCAGCAGTAGTCGAACTCGATCCCCTGCCCGATGCGGTTGGGCCCGGAGCCCAGGATGGCGACCTTGGGGCGCGTGCCCGGGTCGACCTCGTCCTCCTCGCCATAGGTCGAGTAGAGATACGGCGTGGAGGCGGGGAACTCGGCGGCGCAGGTGTCGACCCGCTTGTAGACGCGGGCGATCCCCTTGGCGGCGAGCGCCCGCGCGAGGTCCCCCTCCCGGCAGGTGAGGAGCGCCGCGAGGCGCGCGTCCGAGAGGCCCGCCGACTTCGCCCGCCGCAGGAGAGCGGCCGGCGCCGAGGCGAGGTCCCAGCAGGCGAGCTCGGCCTCGAGCTCGACGATCTCCGCGATCTCGCGCACGAACCAGGGATCGATGTAGGAGGCGGCCGAGACCTCCTCGACGGTCCACCCCTGGCGCAGCGCGGCGAAGACGGCGAAGAGGCGCTCCCAGTTGGGCGTCGACAGCCGCTGGCGCAGGCGCACCGGATCGGACATGCGGCGCTCGCGCGCGGCGAGGTCGCCGTCGAGCTCGAGCGCCGAGAGCCCCTTCATCAGCGCCTCGCCGAAGGTGCCGCCGATCGCCATCACCTCGCCCACCGACTGCATCGAGGTGCCGAGCGTCCCCGCCGCCTCGGGGAACTTCTCGAAGGCCCAGCGCGGGATCTTGACCACCGTGTAGTCGAGCGTCGGCTCGAAAGCGGCGTAGGTCTTGCCGGTGATGTCGTTGGCGATCTCGTCCAGCCGGTAGCCCACGGCGAGGAGCGCCGCGATCTTGGCGATCGGGAAGCCGGTCGCCTTGGAGGCGAGGGCCGAGCTCCGCGACACCCGCGGGTTCATCTCGATGACCAGGCGCTCGCCGGTCGCCGGGTCGACGGCGAACTGGATGTTCGAGCCACCGGTCGCCACGCCGACGCGTCGGATCACCGCGAAGGCGTCGTCGCGCATCGCCTGGAGCTCGCGGTCGGAGAGCGTCTGCTGCGGCGCTACGGTGATCGAGTCGCCGGTGTGGACGCCCATGGCGTCAAAGTTCTCCACCGAGCAGACGACGATGGCGTTGTCGACGCCGTCGCGGATCACCTCGAGCTCGAACTCCTTCCAGCCGAGGACCGATTGCTCGATGAGCACGCGGTGGGCGGGGCTGGCGCGCAGCGCCGTCCCCACCACCTCCTCGAGCTCCTCGCGGTTGTAGGCCACGCCGCCACCCTCGCCGCCGAGGGTGAAGCTGGGGCGGACGATCGCCGGGAAGCCGATCTCGGCGGCCATCGCCCGCGCCTCCTCGAGGCTCGCCGCGTAGCTGCTCCGCGGCACCTTCAACCCCACCTCCTCCATCGCCCGCTTGAAGAGAAGGCGGTCCTCGCCCAGCTTCAGGGCCTCGATCCCCGCTCCCAGCACCTCGACGCCGTAACGCGCCAGGACGCCGCGCTCGTCGAGCGCGATCGCCAGGTTGATGCCGGTCTGTCCGCCGACCGTCGGCAACAGCGCGTCCGGCCGCTCGCGCTCGACGATCTTTTCGACGACCTCCGGGGTGAGCGGCTCGACGTAGGTGGCGTCCGAGAAGCCCGGGTCGGTCATGATCGTCGCCGGGTTCGAGTTGACGAGGATCACCCGGTAGCCCTCGCGCTTGAGGGCGCGGCAGGCCTGGGTGCCCGAGTAGTCGAACTCGCAGGCCTGGCCGATGACGATCGGACCCGACCCGAGGACGAGGATGCTGTGGAGGTCGGTGCGGCGGGGCATCGGGGGCAGAGTGTAACCCAGCGCTCTCCCGCCGCGCCCGTGGCCCGGCTCTCCGGGGGGCGGCTGGCAGAGAACTTGTATGTCCGATGGGCAGGCGGCCCTGGCCTCAGAGGCCTGAAAGGAAGATCCATGGATCCGGCGAACGTCGAGCGGCTGCAGCAGCTCCTCCAGTCGCATCGGGCGATCCTCGAGGAGAAGCGGCTCCATCCCGAGGCCGGGCGGCAGCAGACGAGCGGCTTCCGCGAGCGCTTCAACGCCGCCGTGCGGGCGACCGTCCTGCCGGTGCTCGAGGAGGTGAAGGACCTCATGGTCGGCCAGGTCGAGTCGGCCGCCCTCTTCCACCGCTTGACCGCGGCGGGCCTCAAGGTAAAGCTCGATCGCTGGGAGGACTTCGAGCGCTCGCTCCTCTTCTTCGGCGATCCCGGCACCCGCGCCGTCCGCATCACCCACGAGGGGATCGGCTTCGGACTGCTGTCGAAGAAGGTCGAGATCGCCGAGCTCACCCCGGAGCTCGTCGAGGAGGAGACGATGAAGTTCCTCCGCCGCCTCTTCGGCGACGAGCAGCTCCGGCGCCCCGAGCCGTCGCCCGAGGACCGCGGCCACCCCGCAGGACCGCGGAAGGTCGACGAGCTGGTCAAGATGTAGCTGCCGCGCGTTGCCAGGGTAGGCCCGCCGCGATAGCATCCTCGGGCTTCCAGCGCCGGTTCGGCCCTGCCGACCAGAGGAGAGCCCGTGGATTTTTCCTTGAGCCCCGAGCAACGCGCCATCGAGGAGACGGCGCGCGAGTTCGCCCGCCGCGAGGTGGACCCCATCGTCGAGGAGATCGACGAGTCCCAGCGCTATCCGAGCGAGGTGATGGCGAAGGCCGGCGAGCTGGGCTTCCTCGGCATCCTGTTTCCCGAGGAGTACGGCGGCGCCGGGCTGGGGTACGTCGAGTACGTGCTGGTGGTGACCGAGCTCTCCAAGGTCGACCCCTCGGTGGGGATCAGCGTCGCCGCCCACAACTCGCTGTGCAGCAACCACATCTACCGGTTCGGCAACGAGGAGCAGAAGCGGCGCTGGCTGACGCCCCTGGCGAGCGGTAAGAAGATCGGCGCCTGGAGCCTGACCGAGCCGGGGGCGGGCTCCGACGCCGCCGGCACGCGGTCGCGCGCCGAGAAGGTCGACGGCGGCTGGATCCTCAACGGCTCGAAGACCTTCACCACCCACGGCAAGGTGGGCGAGGTCTGCGTCGTCTTCGCGGTCACCGACGCCGGCGGGCCGCGGCATCACAACATCTCAGCCTTCGTCCTCGACAAGGGGATGCAGGGCTTCCGCCCCGGCAAGAAGGAGAACAAGCTGGGGATCCGCGCCTCCGACACTTCGGAGGTGGTCATGGAGAACTGCTTCGTCGCCGACGACCGGCTGCTCGGCAAGCCCGGCGAGGGCTTCATCCAGGCGCTCGAGATCCTCGACGGCGGGCGCATCTCGATCGCCGCCCTGGGGCTGGGCACGGCGATCGGCGCCTACGAGGCGGCGCTCCGCTACGCCAAGGAGCGCGAGCAGTTCGGCCAGCCGATCGCCGAGTTCCAGGCCATCCAGTTCGCCCTCGCCGAGATGTCGACCCGCATCGCCGCCGCCC
>DATBQN010000529.1:0-4740 GCA_036560825.1 Thermoanaerobaculia bacterium | reverse complement strand
CCGGCGGCGAGCGGGCGCTCGCCGGGCCCTTCGACCGCACCCGGTACGACCGCTATGCGCCGGCGCTGTGGCGCTACGTCAACGGCATCAAGCGCTGGTTCTGGAAGCGCGGCGAGACCTTCCCCTCCGAGCTCGCCCAGGAGCACCAGATGTTCGCCAACGGCGAGCTCGACTTCACCATGAGCAACAACGACGGCGAGGTCGACAACAAGGTGCGCCGCGGCCTCTTCCCGGAGAGCGCCCGCGCCTACGTGCTCGACACCGGCACCATCCAGAACTCGCACTACCTGGGGATCGTCAAGAATGCGCCTCATCTCGAGGGCGCCCTGGTGGCGATCGACTTCCTGATCTCTCCCGCGGCGCAGCTCGAGAAGGCGAAGCCGGACGTCTGGGGCGACGGCACCATCCTCGACATCGGCCGGCTGCCGGCTCCATGGAGGGCCCGCTTCGCGGAGCTCCCTCGGCGGCGCTACGGGCCGGAGCGGAGCGCGATCGAGAGCAAGGCGTTGATGGAGCTCGCTCCCGAGTACATGGCCCGGCTGCATGAAGACTTCCGCGCCCAGGTCGTCGAGAAGTAGCCCCGAGGGGGGCCGGCTCGAGGCCGCGGGCTTCGCGCTGTACCTGGCGATCGCCGTGCTGCCGATCGCCGCCAGCCTCGTCTACGGCTTCCTCTACACGGTCGGCCTCGCGGGTCTCCTCGCCCGCGGCTTCACGCTGGAGAGCTGGGCGAAAGTCCTCGGCAGCCGGGAGCTGTGGACCTCCTGGGGGCTCTCGCTCTACGTCGCCGGCGCGGTCGCCGCGCTTTCGACCGCCGCCGGCCTGGCGCTCGCGCTCGCCTTCCGCCGCGCCCTCGACCGCGGGCCGCTCGCCTACGCCATCTACCTGCCGCTCGCCCTCCCCGGCACGGTCGCCGGCTTCCTCGCCTTCGAGCTGCTGTCGCCGGCCGGCCTCCTGTCGCGGCTCGCCTTCAATATCGGGTTTACCAGCGGGCTCACCGACGGCATCGCCGGCTTCCCGGCGCTCACCAACGACCGCTGGGCGCTGGGGATCGTCGCCACCCATGCCGCCCTCGCCACCCCTTTCTTCGCCCTCCTCTTCGCCGAGCTCTACCGGAGCGAGCGGATCGCCGACTTCGCCGCCCTCGCGCGCTCGCTCGGCGCCAGCGGCCGGCAGACGCTCGCCCGCGTCATCGTCCCCATCCTCCTCTCCCGCGCGGCGACCAACGTGCTCCTCCTCTTCGTCGTCGTCCTCGGCTCCTACGAGATCCCCCTCCTCCTCGGCCGCCAGTCGCCGCAGATGCTCTCCGTCCTCACCTTCCGCAAGTACCAGCGTTTCGACCTGCTCGACAAGCCGCAGGCGTTCGTCCACTCGATCCTCTACACCCTCGTCGCGCTGGCGATCGTCGCCCTGGCGCTGGGGCGCCGCGGGCGCGGCAGGCCGGCAGGAATCGGGGATGGCGGAGTGGAAGCACGATGAGCGGCCGCGCGCGGCGCTGGGCCGCCCTCGCCCTCGCGGCCCTCTGCGCCCTGCCGCTCGCCTTCCTCCTCCTCCTCTCGGTCGCCCGCCGCTGGCCGTTCCCGGAGGTGTGGCCGCGCGAGACCGACGCCGCGCCCTGGCGCGCCCTCCTCGGGGGCGGCGCCCTCGCCCCCGTCTTCCTCACCTCCGTCGCCCTCTCGGCCGTCGTCGCCGCCGCCGCCACGACGATCGGCTACCTGGCCGCCAAGCACGTCGCCTACCGCGGCGCGCGCGACCGCCTGATGGTGCTCGCCTACGCGCCCTACGTGATGTCGCCGGTGGTCCTCGGGGTCTCCGTCCTCTACCTCTACCTCCGCCTGGGGCTCGCCGGCGGCTTCCTCGGTGTCGCCCTCGCCCAGACCCTCTTCGCCGCCAGCTTCGCGGTCGTCTTCTTCACCCCCTTCTGGAGCCAGGAGAAGCGGGGCTATGAGGAGCTGGTGCGGACGCTCGGGGGCGGCACCGCCGACCTCTACGGGCGCGTCCTCCTGCCGCTCTCGAAGGGCGCCCTCCTCCTCTGCTTCTTCCAGACCTTCCTCATCTCGTGGTTCCAGTACGGGCTGACGATCCTCATCGGCGGCGGCGCCGTCGAGACGCTGCCGATGAAGGTCTACGACTACGTCAACGAGGCCAATCCAGCCTACGCGGCGCTCGCCGGCTGCCTCCTCGTCCTGCCGCCGGTCGCCCTCCTGTGGGTCAACCGCCGGCGGTTCCTCTGGAAGCTCGTCTGAGGCTCGCTATGGAAGCTCGTCTGAGGATGCTCGAGGTCCGCGGGGTCGCCAAGTCGTTCGGGGGCCAGGCGGTCCTCCGCGGCGTCGACCTCGCGCTCGAGCGCGAGCGGACGCTCGCCGTCCTCGGCCGCTCGGGGTGCGGCAAGACGACGCTCCTGAAGATCCTCGCCGGCCTGCTGCCGCCGGACGCCGGCGAGGTCCGCCTCGCCGGGCAGGACGTCACCCGGCTGCCGCCGGAGCGGCGGAGCGTCCTCTACCTCTATCAGGAGCCGCTCCTCTTCCCGCACCTCGACGTCGCCGGGAACGTCGCCTTCGGCCTCCGCCTGCGCCGGCCGCGGCTCCCCGAGGCGGAGGTGGCGCGCGCGGTCGCCGCCATGCTCGACGAGCTCGAGCTCGCCCCCGAGGGCCGCAAGATGCCGCACCAGCTCTCCGGCGGGCAGCGCCAGCGCGCCGCCTTCGGCCGCGCCCTCATCGTCAACCCGGCGCTCCTCCTCCTCGACGAGCCGTTCAGCTGCCTGGACGGCGAGACGCGGACCGCCATGCAGCAGCTCTTCCAGCGCGTCGCCGCGGCGCACTCGATCACCGCCGTCTTCGTGACCCACAGCCTCAAGGAGGCCATACTCATGGGCGACTCGCTCGCCCATCTGGAGGGCGGCAGCCTCCGGACCTATGCCTCGAAGGGCGAGTTCCTCCGCGACCCCGCGAGCGGCGTCCAGGACGAGGTGAGGTTCTGGGCCGCCCTCGGCGACGGCCATCGGCATTTCTGATGCGCACGCAAGCCCCCGCCGAGCACTTCGAGTCGATCTACTGGGTCTTCACCCAGCTCTGCAACGACGCCTGCGCCCACTGCTACAACGACTCCTCGCCGGCCGGAGCGCGGATCTCGACCGCGGAGTGCCTGGCGATCGTCGGCAACCTGCCGGAGCGGATCGACCGGCTGATCCTCTCCGGGGGCGAGCCGCTCGCCGAGCGGCCGAAGCTCTACGCCATCCTCGACGCCGTCCGCGCGCGCTACGGCGACACCACGCAGGTGATGCTGCAGACCAATGGCGATTTGCTGACGGGGGAGATCCTCGACGAGCTGCTCGCCCGCGGCGTCACCCGCTTCGACGTCGCCAGCATCGACCGCTACCACCAGCACGCGGGCGCGCGGCGGGCCGTCCTCGAGAAGCTCTTCCGCTCGCGCGGCATGGTCGACGACGCCGACCGGCCGCTGATCGAAATGGCCGACTATCTCCACCGCGACGCCTTGTCCTATGGCTTCTGGGGGGCGAACGAGGACTTCTGGATCGGCGGCAACTGGGCGCGCGGCAACGCGCTCAAGACCGGGGTCTGGAAGCGCGACGGCGAGCACAACTTCTGCGCCGTGCTCTCCGGCGGCCGCGGCTTCCTCGGCGGCACCGAGCTGCCGCAGGAGATCTCGATTCAGCTCTGGAAGATCAACCCCTGCTGCCCGGGGACGAAGTACCCGCTGGGCGACGCGCGGGTCGAGCGGGTGGCCGACGTCGTCGCCCGCGTCGCCGCCTCGCCCATCTTCGCCAGCATCAACCAGGGCGATCCCTACGCCATGGGGGAGTCGATCGGCGTCGGCGGCGGCCACGGCCACGCCCGCGCCGGCGCCCTCGGCAACGTCTGCCTCTGGTGCGACGAGTTCTTCACCCGCCACTTCGACATCGCGACGCTGGCGCCGAGGACCGCTCCGGCGGGCGCCGCCGATGCCGAGGACGCGGAAAGCGTGCCGGCCCGGAGCTCGCCGCTCAAGGTGCTTCCCTAGAGCCGTCCCGATCTCGAACGGCCGGCGCTCCCGCGCGGCGAAACTCGGCGATCGCGCGGCGCGACAGGCTCCCACACCGCGAATCCGCGTCACCCATGGTCGAGCTCGCCCGACGCGCCGCGAAACGGCAGCTCGGCGCACGAACTGCGGGACCGGGCGCCCCAGTCCCGGGACGCGGTGCCGAACGATCGGGACCAAAAAACGCAGAGCGGGGACGAAAACGGTACGGACGCCGCGCCAGGTGGCAGGTCGCGGAGCGTCAGCTCGGGAGATCCGCCGCGGGGAGCGAGGCCGCGGCTCGCGAGCCGGCGCCGCCCTTCGGCGACCCGCCGGCGAGGGCGCGCTCGACGGCGGACTGGACGATGCGCTCGAGCTCCGCGGCGGTGGTCGGGAACGGCGCCACCGGCGGCGCGTCGTCCGGCAGATCGGGCGGCAGGTCGCCAACCCATTGGCGCAGGCGGTGCTTCGCCGCGGCGTTCGCCTTCGGACAGCCGGCGGCGAGGAAGTCGGCCGGCGGCACGCCGAGCGCCCGTGCCAGGCCGAGGAGGTGCGCGACGCGGATCTCGGCGTGGCCGTCCATCAGCAGGCGCAGGTTGCCGTGGCGGACGCCGATCTCGTCCTCGAGATCGCGCAACCGCCGGCGGCTGGCAGCGACCGCCCGGCCCAGCACCAGCCGCAGGGAGTAGAGGTCATTTCTGGCCATCGACAACCAGAGTTTACGGG
>DATBQN010000528.1:0-4219 GCA_036560825.1 Thermoanaerobaculia bacterium | reverse complement strand
AAGGCGGCGGCCGAGGCCGCGAGGGCCGCTGGGCGAAGGGGTGATTTCATGGCAGAGCCGCTCCTCGGCCGATCTTACTCCGCGCCGAGGAACGACTGGCTCGGGAATGCAGGGCGCTGCGCCCGCGCGCCCTGGGACCGCCGGCGTCCCGGCGGCTCATTCCATCTGGTTACCGCCGGCGAGCCACCGGCGCGACGCGTCCGTACCAGGCGCGGAACGCCGGCGGCTCGGCGGGGCTCAGCCGGGGCAGTCCGGGCAGATCCCTCCGACGTGGCCGTCGCAGATCACCTTCTCCCCGGGGATCTCCTGGCAGCTCGTGTAGCCGTTGCAGAAGATGAGGCGGCCGTCGCAGCAGGTCGTCTGCGCCTGGCAGACCGGGCAGAAGATCTTCGCGTGGTTGTCGCACTGCACCCAGTCCGATCCCGAGCTGCAGGTGCTCGTGCCGCTGCACTGGATGACGGTGACCTGGCAGGTCACCTGGGCGGTACAGCTCGCCCGCGCCTCGCCCGCGGCGAGGAGGAGCATCCCGGCGAGGCCGAGAAAGACCAGGGCTCCTCGCTTCATCGTCGTCATCATGTCCCGTTCTCCTTTCCGGGGCTGGAGCGCCCCGTTTGCGTTGAACCGGCGATCGAGAGCCAGGATGGGCGCGACGGCGGCGCCCCGCAACCACCGCGGGACGAACGGCCGGGATGCGGGGACGGATCGCCGCCGGATGGGTCCGGCAGCGCGTGGAGATCGCCGCGGAGGCGCGGCTCAGCCGGCGGCCGAGCGCGCCGCCGCCCGCCGCTCGGACCTCTCGCGGAACCAGGCGTAGACGGAGGGGACGGCGTAGAGGGTGACCAGGGTCGAGAGGCCGAGGCCGCCGATGACGGCGAGCGCCAGCGGCTTCTGGAGCTCGGCGCCGGCGCCCAGCCCGAGCGCCAGCGGCAGGAGGCCGAAGAGGGTGCAGAGGGTGGTCATGAGGATGGGGCGCAGGCGCACCTGGGCGGCGGTCGAGATCGCCTCGCGGCTGTCCATGCCGTCCGCCTGCAGGCGGTGCGCGTAGTCGAGCATCACGATGCCGTTCTTGACCACCAGGCCGACCAAGAGGATGAGCCCCATCGCCGAGGAGATGTTGAGCTCGGTGCCGGTCGCCCAGAGGAGGGCGAGCGCCCCAGCGAGCGAGAGCGGCGCCGCCAGGAGGATCAGGAGCGCCGGAATGAAGGCGCGGAACTGGATCACCAGGAGGATGAAGACGAGCGACGCGGCGACGGCGAAGACGGAGAGCAGCTCGCCGAAGGCCTGGCGCTGCGAGGCGTACTGGCCGCCCACCTCGAAGGTGTAGCCGACGGGGAGTTTCATCTTCGCCAGGCGCCCCTGGAGCTCGGTGACGGCGCTCCCCAGGTCGCGGCCCTCGAGGCGCGCGGTCAGCAGAGCCATCTGGCGCAGGTTCTCGCGCGTCAGCACGCTCTGTCCGTCATGCGCCTCCGGTGCCGCCAGGCTGGCGAGGGGCACCAGGCGGCCGTCGGCGGCGCGGATCGACGTCGAGGCGAGGCGGGCGCGGTCGAAGCGGTCGGCGTCCGGATAGCGCACCCGCACCGGCACGCTGCGGTCGAGGAGGCGGAGGTTGGTCGCCGTCTGCCCCAGCCAGGCGGCGGAGAGCTGCGCCGCCACCTGGTCGACGGAGAGGCCGAGGCGCCCCGCCGCCACCGGATCGACCGTCCAGACGACCTCGGGGCTGCCGCGCTGCACCCCCACCACGTCGACCACCCCGCGCACCCCGGCGAGGACCGGCTCGACCTCGCCCGCCACCCGCTCCAGGGTGTCGGGGTCGTCGCCGAAGACCTTCACCTCGATCGGCGTCGGCGTCCCCTCGAGGTCGCCCAGCATGTCCTGGAGGATCTCGACGAACTCGATCTCCATCCCCGGCGCCGCGGCGAGGAGGCGGGGGCGGAGGGCGTCGATCACCTCCTGGGCCGAGCGCGAGCGCCGGCTGCGGTCCTTCAGCCGCACCAGGATGTCGCCCTTGTTCTGCTGCGTGGCGAAGATCCCCAGCTCGGAGCCGGTGCGGCGCGAGAAGGCCGCCACCTCGGGGGTCGCGGCGACGATCGCCTCGAGCTTGCGGACCTCGGCGTCGGTCTCCTCGAGCGCGGTGCCCGGCGGCGTCAGGTAGTCGACGACGAAGCCCCCCTCGTCCATCGCCGGCAGGAAGCCGGAGGGGACGCGGAGATAGAGGAGGAAGCCGGCGGCGCCGAGGGCGAGGGCGGCGAGCGCCGCGACCCCCGGCCGCCGCATGGCGAGGCCGAGCGTGCGGACGTAGACGCGCGGCGGGCGCGCCGGCTTCTGGACCAGGCTCTCGCGCCGCCAGAAGGCGAGCCGGGCGAGGAGCGGGATGAGGGTGAGGGCGAGGACGAGCGAGATGAGGACCGCGATCGAGAGGGTGAGGGAGAGGGCGCGGAAGAACTGTCCGGCGACGCCGGAGAGGAGACCGAGCGGCGCCAACACGACGACCGTGGTGAGCGTCGAGGAGGTCACCGGCCCCACCAGCTCGGCCGTCGCCTCCTCGACGTAGTGGGAGCCGATCCGCCCCGCCATGCGGCGGTGGATGTTCTCGACCACCACCACGGCGTCGTCGATCACCAGGCCGATGGCGACCGCCAGGCCGCCCATCGACATGACGTTGATGGTGCCGCCGAAGAAGCCCATGAAGAGGAAGGTCGCGAGCACGGTGAGCGGCAGGGTGAGGGAGGCGATGATCGTCATCCGCCAGTCGTGGAGGAAGAAGAGGAGGACGGCGATGGCGAGGAGGCCGCCGATGAGGATGGCGTCGCGGACGTTGGCGATCGCCGTGCGCACGAAGTCGGCGAGGTCGTAGACCTTGGAGAGCTTGAGCCCCGAGGGGAGGGTGGCGGCGAGCTCGTGGAGGGCGCCCTCGACGCCGTCCTGGACGTCGAGGATGCTGGCGTCGACCTGCTGCGAGACGTTGATCACCGCCGCGGGCCGGCCGTTGCCGGTGACCAGGCTGGTGCGGTCGGGGGAGCCCGGGAAGACGGCGGCGACGTCGCCGACCCTGATCGCCGCCCCCTTGCGCACCGCGACCGGGGTCGCCGCGATGTCGGCGGCGTTCGCCCACAGGCCGGAGGCGAGCACCAGGTGCTGCCGGCCGGCCTCGGTGAAGCGGCCCACCGGGGCGAGCTCGTTGGCGTTCTTGAGCGCGTCGGCGACGTCGCCGACGGTGAGGCCGGCGGCGAGGAGCCGGCCGGGGTCGGCCACTACCTCGATCTCGCGCGTGTCGCTCGCCTGCACCTCGACGCGGCCCACCCCGGGCACGCGGGCGAGGGCGGGCCGGGCGACGTAGAAGGCGTCGTCGCGGAGGTCCGCCACCGGCAGGTTGCCGGTCAAGTTGAGCGAGAGGATGGGGAAGGCGGCCGGGGTCAGGCGCTCGACCGCCACGTCGACGTCGGCGGGGAGGCTCGACTTCGCCTCGTCGACCCGGTTCTGCATCTGCTGCAGGGCCTGCGCCATGTCCGTCGACGGCTCGAACTGCGCCGAGATCTCGGTCGAGCCGCGGAAGGTGCGCGAGCGCACCCGGCGGATGCCGGGGACCTCCATCGCCGCCTGCTCGAGGGGGCGGGTGACGACGAGGGTCATCGAGCGCGCCGGCAGCGTGCCGCTGTGGGCGATCACCACCAGGCGCGGGAACTCGAGCGGCGGGTAGATGCTCGCCGGGAGCTGGGTGAGCGCGTAGGCGCCGGCCCCGGCGAGGAGGAGCGTGATGAGGATCACCGCGCGCCCGTGGTGCTCGGCGAGATGCGCCGGGTTGCCCCAGCCGTGGCGCCCGCCCGGCGCATGCACTCCGAGGGCGTGCGCCGCCGGACCCAGCCAGCCGCGCCCGCCGCGCGCGTGCCCGGCGCCGGGAGCGTGGGAGGAGTTGGCCGGGGCTACGGGCTCGCGGGTATCGCCGGCGTCGCCGGCGTTGCCGGGATCTCCGGGACGGCCGGGATCGTCGGGACTGCCGGGATCGGGGCTCATGGTTGCGCGGCCGTGACGGAGACCGCCGCGCCGTCGGGCAGCCCGCTCTGTCCCTGGACGACGACCTTCTCGCCGGGCGAGATCCCGGAGAGGATCTCGGTCGAGCCGCCGTCGGCGACCCCGGCCGCCACCTTCACCCGGCGGGCCTTCCCCGCCGCGTCGACGGTGTAGACGAAGCTCTCCGCTCCCTCCTGCACCACGGCGCCGG
>DATBQN010000527.1:0-2243 GCA_036560825.1 Thermoanaerobaculia bacterium | reverse complement strand
CTGGACGTCGTGGCTCCAGGCGACGTGCGTGAGCTCGCCCAGGGTGTCGAGCTCGGCGAACTGCGCGGCATCGTTGGCGTCGGCGATCGAGCCGGGCCGCAGGCCGTCGCCGAGGCTGAAGGACACGTCGTAGGCCTGCATGATCTCGCAGATCTCGGCGAAGTGGGCGTAGGCGAAGTTCTCCTGGTGATGGGCGAGGCACCACTTGGCGTGGATCGAGCCGCCGCGGGAGACGATGCCGGTCAGCCTCCCCGCTGTCAGCGGCACGTAGCGCAGCAGCACGCCGGCGTGGATGGTGAAGTAGTCCACTCCCTGCTCCGCCTGCTCGATCAGTGTGTCGCGGTAAATCTCCCAGGTGAGGTCCTCGGCCTTCCCGCCGACTTTCTCGAGCGCCTGGTAGATCGGCACCGTGCCGACCGGCACCGGCGAGTTGCGCAGCACCCACTCGCGGGTCTCGTGGATGTTCCTGCCGGTCGAGAGGTCCATCACGGTATCGGCGCCCCAGCGGATCGCCCAGGTCATCTTCTCGACCTCCTCCTCGATCGAGGAGGTGACCGCCGAGTTGCCGAGGTTGGCGTTGATCTTGACCAGGAAGTTGCGGCCGATCGCCATCGGCTCGCTCTCGGGATGGTTGACGTTGGCGGGGAGGATGGCGCGGCCGCGCGCCACCTCGTCGCGGACGAACTCCGGGGTGATGCGGTGCGGGATCGCCGCTCCCCAGGACTGGCCCGGGTGTTGGACGCCACCCAGGCTCGCTGGGCCCTGGCTCCCCACCACCCGCAGCCCCTGCGTCCGAAGCTCCTCCCGGCGCTGGTTCTCGCGGATGGCGACGAACTCCATCTCCGGGGTGACGATGCCGCGCCGGGCGTAGTGCATCTGGGTGACGTTCGAGCGGCCGCGGAGCGGCCGGCGGACGTGGGCGAAGCGCAGGGAGTCGAGCGCCCGATCGGCGAGCCGCCGCCGGCCGTACTCGGAGGACACCTCCGCGAGCTCCTCGACGTCGCCGCGGCCGGCGATCCAGGGACGGCGGAGCGGCGCCAGCCCCCGCCGCAGGTCGATCGCGACCGCCGGATCGGAGTAGGGCCCGGAGGTGTCGTAGACGACGACCGGCGGGTTCTCCTCCTCGCCGCGGGAGGTGTGGGTGGGCGCGAGGCTGATCTCGCGCATCGGCACCCGCACGCCGGGCAGGCGCCCCTCGACGTGGATCTTGCGCGAGGCGGGGAAGGGGGCCAGGGCGCCGCCCGGCTGGGCGGGACCGTCGCCACGGTCAGCTCCGGCGGAATCACCGCGGCCATCGGAGGCAACGCTGGCGTAAGGGCGCTCGGTATCTGTCAATGGGATTTCCTTCAAGGGGAATTCCTTTCTCGGCGATCCAGGGGCTCAGATGGTGCAAAGCCAGGGAGGCGCCCGGCGGCCGAGACGCGAAAGGCCGCACCCGGAAGGGCGCGGCCTCGAGAGTGCGGCTCCAAGCTTGCGATCGTCGCTTCCCTTCGCTGGCATTACCCAGATCAGGTCGTTGAGGGTCGTCCGTCGCCGGACTCTCAGCCTTGCGGCCCCCCTAGCTGGTCGAGGACGATGGTACCACGCGCCAGGCACGCCCGGCTGTCCATGGCATAGGTCCTGCTTCACTGGTATATCGTGATCCCAGGGTGATCCGGAAAGACGCCAGCTTGCTCGACGCGCCAACCCCGCCCGGCGACCGGCTGGTGTCGGTCGTCATCCCGACGAAGAACTCCGCGGCTCAGCTCGAGCGCATCCTCGCCGCGGTCTTCGACCAGGCGCCGGCCGCGCGGGTCAAGCTCGAGGTGATCGTGGCGGACGAGGGCTCGACCGACGACACCGCCCTGATCGCCTGCCGGGCCGGCGCGCGCGTCCTCATTCAGAGCGGCCAGCGAGCCGGCATCGCGGGCTCGCCGGAGGAGGCGAGGAGCCGCGCCGCCGCGGCCGCGTCGGGCGACCCCGTCGTCTTCCTCGAGCCGGGCTGCACGCCCGGCCCCGGCTGGCTCAAGGCGGAGCTCGAGGCACACGACGGCCGCGCGGCGGCGGGAGCCGCGAGCGCCCCGGCGCCCGGTCCGCGTGACCCTTAGCCGGTCCCCTCGCCGGCGCTCTCATCGACCACCTCTCGGGAGAACCTCCGATGCCTCATCGCGCGTTGTCCGGCCCGCTCGTCGGCCCGCTCGCCGGCTCCCTGCTCGCAGCCTCGCTTGCCCTGCTGGCGCCGGCCGGCATCGTCCGGGCCGCCG
>DATBQN010000526.1:0-3404 GCA_036560825.1 Thermoanaerobaculia bacterium | reverse complement strand
CGGCCGGCGGGCGCGCCAGGAGACCGCCCTCGCCGCCGGCGCGGTGTCGCTCGGCTACGCCACCGTCGAGCTGGCGAGGAACATCTTCAGCAGCCTCGACGAGTGCCGGGTGCTGGTGATCGGCGCCGGGGAGACGGCGCGCCTCGCCGCCCGCGCGCTGGTCGAGCGCGGCGCCCGCGGCATCCGGGTGGCGAACCGCGGCGCCGAGCGGCGCGAGCGCTTCCGCCAGGAGTTCCCGGACGCCGAGCTGCTCACCTTCGAGCAGCGCCTGGAGGCCGTCTGCACGGCCGATCTGGTGGTCGCCTCGACCTCCGCCGAGGAGCCGGTGCTCACCCGGCGCCAGCTCGCCGACGCCATGGCCACCCGCCCGAGCCGGCCGCTCCTGGTCGTCGACCTCGGCGTGCCGCGCAACGTCGAGCCCGAGGCGGGGCGCGTCGAAAACCTCTTCCTCCACCCCATCGACTCGCTGCAGAACCTCATCCAGCGCAACCTCAAGCGCCGCAAGGAGGAGGTGCCGCGGGTCGAGGAGATCGTCGACCAGGAGCTCGCTCTCTTCCGCGCCTGGTACCGCGGCCTCGAGGCCGAGCCGCTCATCGCCCGCCTGCAGAAGCAGGCCGAGCGCATCCGCCGGCAGGAGCTCGAGGACGCCCTCCCCGGCTTCCCGCCCGAGACCCACGCGACGCTCGAGCGCCTCACCCGCTCGCTGGTGCGCAAGGTCCTCCACCACCCGAGCACGCACCTGCGCGGCAAGCACGGCGACGGCGACCTGCCGCGGCTCGACCTCGTGCGCGAGCTGTTCCACCTGGACGAGGCGGAGGACAATCCCGAGCTCCCGGCCGAGCCCCCCGAGCGCCGGGAGCCACGCGACGGCGAATGACGTCGTCACCGCTCGTCCGCCTCCGTCTGGGGACCCGCAAGAGCCCGCTCGCCCTCGCCCAGTCCAGGCAGACGGCGCGAGCGCTCGAGGCGCGGCACGGCGGGATCGCCGTCGAGCTGGTGCCGGTGGTGACGGCGGGCGACGTGACGCCGGGCGACCTCGCCGCCCTGGGCGGCAAGGGGCTCTTCACCGAGGAGCTCGAGCGCGGCCTCCTCGACGGCAGCCTCGACCTCGCCGTCCACAGCCTCAAGGATCTGCCGGTCGCCCTCCCCGCGGGGCTCGCCGTCGCCGCCTACCCGGAGCGCGCCGATCCGCGCGACGTCCTGGTGTCCGACCTCGCCGCCGGCCTCGACGGGCTGCCCGCGGGAGCGGTCGTCCTCACCGGCTCGCTCCGCCGCCGCGCGCAGCTCCTCCTCCGGCGGCCCGACCTCGACGTCCAGCCCCTCCGCGGCAACGTCGACACCCGCCTCCGCAAGTGGCGCGAGAGCGGCGCCGCCGGGGTGGTCCTCGCCGCGGCGGGCCTCGCGCGGCTGGGCTTGACCGATCTCCCGGCTCATCCGATCCCGCCGGAGCACCTCCTCCCCGCCCCCGGTCAGGGAACGCTGGCGCTCGAGGTGCGGGAGGGCGCCCCCGCGGAGGCGATCTGCCGCGCCCTCGACCACGCCGCGACCGCACGAGCCGCCATCGCCGAGCGCCTCGTCGTGGCCGCCTTCGGCGGCGACTGCACCCTGCCGCTGGGCGCCTGGGCGCGCGAGGAAGGTGACCGGATACGGATCTCGGCACTGCTGGCGACGCCGGACGGCACCCGCGCCGCCCGCGGCGAGGGAGCGGCCGCCGATCCCGAGGAGGCGGCGGCGATCTGCGTCGAAGCGTTGCGTGCGGACGGGGCGGAGGCGGTGCTGGCGGCGATCGCCGGGAGATGAGGGTGTTGCGCTGACGACGTCGGGGTGGCGAACCTGATTGGCTCGGCCGACGCTACTACTCCTTATAGGCATCCCCTCTCGGACGGACGCGGTGCACCAGGATCGTTTGGTCGTCTTGATACGAGAAGATCACTCGCCAATCGCCGACGCGCAAGCGGTAGGCGTCATCCACTCCCTGGAGCCGGCGAACATCGCCCAACTCTTCCTCGGCAAGTCGACCCACGGCCGTGAGGACTCTCTGCCGAGTCGTGGCATCGAGCCGGGTGACGTCCTTAAGGGCTCGCTTCGCCCACTCGGCACGCCGACTCACCTGGGACCGAGAAGAAGGCGCTCGGCTTCCTGCTGAGAAACGACTTCTCCCTTCGCTTTCTCCGCGAGGCCTTCACGGATCGCGGCCAGATCCTCCGCCGTCACCGGCTCGTCGTCGAGAGGTGCCCCATCCAGCAGCACCCGCAGGGAGTCCTGACTTCTGGAGCGGAGGAATTCGAGGAAGCGCTTAGCTGCCACGACCTCCTCATCAGGGAGTTCGTCGACCAGGGAATGGAGAACAACTCTCTCTTCCATATCGTGAGTCTACACGAAGCAAACCGGGCCAAGAGTCGGTTCGGCCCAACCAGATCGCCGGGAATGGGAGCGCTTCCGGCGCTAGGATGAATCCATGAGTGCCCCCTCCTCTCGGCTTCCCCTGGCCGGCCAGCGGGTCGTCGTCACCCGCGCCGAGAGCCAGGGCGAGGGGCTCCTCGCCGCCTTCGCGGCGGCGGGGGCGGCGGTGGCGGCGCTGCCGCTCCTCGAGGTGGTGCCGCCCTCCGACCCGCGGCCGCTCGAGCGCGCAGCGTCGGAGCTGGCGCTCTACGACTGGCTGATCTTCACCTCGGCGAACGCGGTCCGCGCGTTCCTTCCGCTCTCCGGCGGCGCGCTCCCCGAGCGGCTCAGGGTGGCGACGGTCGGCGCGGCGACCGCGGCCGCGGTGCGGGAGTTCGAGATCGAGCCCGCGATCGCCGGGCCGGCGGACGCCGCGGCGCTCGCCGCGGTCCTCGCGCCGCACGTCGGGCGCCGCCGCCGCGTCCTCCTCCCGCAGGCGGCCGATGCCGGGCCGGGGCTCGTCGACGCCCTGGCCGCGGCCGGAGCGGAGCCGGTCGCCGTCGTCGCCTACGACAAGCGCCTGCCGGCGGATGCAGCGGACCGCGCCCACGCGCTCTTCGCGACCTCCCCCATCGGTTGGGTGACGTTCACCAGCGGCCGCATCGTCCGCCATTTCGCCCGGCTCTTCGGGGAGGACTGGGAACTACGGCGCCCCGAGCTGCGCGCCGCCTCGATCGGCCGCGTCACGAGCGCCGAGCTCGCCCGCCACGGCGTCACCCCGGCGGCCGAGGCGGAGCGGCCGGAGGATGCGGAGCTGGTTGCGGCGGTGGTTGCGGCCGTCGCGACAGGAGGGTGAGCGCGGGACCGCTCATCGCCCGCCCGTCACGTCGAGGACCGCCCCGGTCGTGTAGCTCGCTTCGTCCGATAGGAGCCAGAGAATCGCGCGGGCCACCTCGTCAGCGGTGCCGCCGCGCTTCAGGGGCACCGAGCCCTTGACCCGCTCGATGCGGTCCGGCTCGCCG
>DATBQN010000525.1:0-1601 GCA_036560825.1 Thermoanaerobaculia bacterium | reverse complement strand
TCCGCCGCGGCACGGGCGGGAGGCTCCCGGCCGTTGGGTGGGACGAGGGAAATCCTCGGTTCCTTCATGCGGCGTCTCCTTTGTTTCATCGAGGCGATTATCGCCACGATCGGCGTATTATCCATGTAGTATGTGTGCAGTGCAACCCCCAATTACTGGGCCTTCGCGCGCGCTTTGGCGGCGGACCTGTTACGATAGAGCCCACGGAGACTGCTTACACGGGTTGCGTCGATGGCCGGCCGAGCGATCGATGAGCGCGCTGCTCTGCTCCTGCGTCTGGGGCAGCTCAAGCGCGAGGCGCAAGAGCTGGAGGAGCGGCTCGGCTTGACGGCCGCGCCCCTTCCGGAGCTCCCTCCCGCCGTCGAGATGGTGATGCACCGCTTGATCACCGAATACTCGACGGATCTCATCTCCATCCACCGGGCGAACGGCGACTACGCCTACGTCTCTCCCAACAGCGAGGCGTTCTTCGGCTGGAAGGCCGAAGAGCTGATCGGCCGCTCGGCCTACGCGCTGTTCCATCCCGCCGACCTCAAGCGGATCTCGGGCGACCACGCCAAGAACTTCAAGCAGGGCGAGAAGCCCAGGGTGCGGTACCGCCTGCGCACCGCCGCGGGCCGCTACCGCTGGGTCGAGTCGCGGTCGCGCCCGACCGAGGACATGGCCTACCTCGTCATCGTCACCCGCGACATCCACGCCGAGACGCTCGCCCGGCGCCGTCTCGAGCGGGAGCGCAAGGCGCGGCAGAGTGAGCTCGTCCGGCAGGCCTACACCGACTCCCTGACCGGGCTGCCCAACCGGCGGGCGCTCGACGAGGCTCTGGCGCGCGAGGTCGAGCGCAGCCGGCGCGGCGGCAAGCCGGTCGCCGTGGCCGTCTTCGACGTCGACCGCTTCAAGACGATCAACGACGAGTGGGGCCATCACGCGGGGGACGCCGTGCTGCAGTCGGTCGCCCGCTCGATCGCGGCTTCCACGCGCGCCTACGACGTGGCGGGCCGTTGGGGGGGCGACGAGATCCTGGTGATCCTGCCGGAGACCGGGATCGCCGAGGCGCAGCGCTTCGCCGAGCGGGTGCGCGCGGAGGTGGAAGTGGCGTCGTTTCCCGGCTTCGGCCGGATGACGCTCTCCGGCGGGGTGAGCGCGGCCACGCGGCCGGCCGGCGCCGACGAGCTGCTCCGCGCCGCCGACGTCGCCCTCCTGCGCGCAAAAGAGAAGGGCCGCAACCGGATCGAGGCCGCGTAGCGCCACCACCCGGGATGCGAGCCGGCCTCAGCGGCGCGGCGCGGTGAAGACGAAGGTCAGGCGGACGAGCAGGTAACTTCCGGCGATCGCGCCGGCGGCGGCGGCGAGCGGGCGCGAGATCCGCGGATCGGCGAGCGCGGCGAGGGCGTCCGCGAGCGCGGCGGCCGGGGCGTGGAGGGCTGGGGGCGCCGGGGCGAGAGCGCAGAGCGCGGCGAGCGCGGCGGCCGCGAACAGCCCGAGGAGGAAGGGAAGCCAGGGGAAGGGGAGCGGCGGCGGTGGCGGAGAGAGGGCGGCGCGGCGCACCTCCGCCAGGACGGACGCCGCGAAGCCGGAGGACGGCACGAGCGGCTCCTCGGCGG